>NZ_JACSIQ010000200.1:0-582 GCF_018812105.1 Gluconobacter sp. P1D12_c | reverse complement strand
GAAAATCTGTTCAATATAAAGGCTGTGCGATTGAAGGCACGTTATGAGACCAAGGCTATTCGTTATATGTTTGGGAATGGGGTCGAGGTTTATTGCGGTTGGGAAAAGCCTTACGATATCATGACTTGTTTGCATGACCATTATATTGACCATTCTTTTCCTGTGAAGGATGTGAAAAGTTATAGAGATTATTTGCGTTGTCTTCCTTCGCATTCTTCTTTGTTTTTGGATTACATAGAAAGCAGGGGATATGGTTTTTTAAGATTCAACGAATATTTGAACGATGACGAGGATGATTTTTGTTACGAGTKTGTTTTTGTTAATGACAATAAAGATKAGATACGCCTTTGGTTTAAAGATTTAGAAGAATGTGACAAGGATGGTTTGTATTCGAGTATCGATAATTTAGATTTGGAAAATTGTACGTCTGATGATTTTAAAAGAAGACTCTCAACGATTTGCGAGAAATTTTTTGGATCGTTGTCATGAGTTATCAATTCTCCCACTTTGAGATTCTGAGTCGTAAAGTGCTTGTAAAGCCTTCCGACAAGGCAACGAAGTCTAAGAAGTGGAATATTAAAG
>NZ_JACSIQ010000199.1:0-582 GCF_018812105.1 Gluconobacter sp. P1D12_c | reverse complement strand
GCCATAGCAATATCGGGCCCGAACATATCCAATGATTTAGGGACACCTATCGTGGCTTCGCCTTCATCACGCTTCGTGAAAAGCTCAGCATCATTGATGACACGCTTCTTCATCATCTTCAGAGATCCATCAGACTGATCTCGAACGATGCGAAGCCTCTCATCATTAAGAGACCCCTTGAACTCCTTAAACGATCCGTACCTCTGTATCAGTCGCGTATTGAGTGTCTCATTATAGAACCACTCAAGATGGCCATCCTCCATCGTCTCAATATCGTTCGGCTTAGTCACATATTTTGTGACCTCATCAACAGACTCAAGAGTTCCCGCATCCTTAACAATGCACGACATCCTCTCACGAACATCAGCAAGAAAATCCTGCCAGCCGTTCCCCTTCAAATACGGCAGATCAAAGAGGATATTCATATGCATGTTAAGGGTTTCATGATCCTCATTATGAGTGAACTCAGTCCCCCTGAAATACAGATTTGAACCATATTTTTGATTGAGCCAACGGAAGCAATCAGAGAGCTTGCGTGTCCATTTCCTATGCTCCGCCTTGAGGTCATCATATATGCGGACG
>NZ_JACSIQ010000198.1:0-583 GCF_018812105.1 Gluconobacter sp. P1D12_c | reverse complement strand
GTTGCCTTGTCGGAAGGCTTTACAAGCACTTTACGACTCAGCATCTCAAAATGTGCGAATTGATAACTCATGACAACGATCCAAAAAATTTCTCGCAAATCGTTGAGAGTCTTCTTTTAAAATCATCAGACGTACAATTTTCCAAATCTAAATTATCGATACTCGAATACAAACCATCCTTGTCACATTCTTCTAAATCTTTAACCCAAAGGCGTATCTCATCTTTATTGTCATTAACAAAAACACACTCGTAACAAAAATCATCCTCGTCATCGTTCAAATATTCGTTGAATCTTAAAAAACCATATCCCCTGCTTTCTATGTAATCCAAAAACAAAGAAGAATGCGAAGGAAGACAACGCAAATAATCTCTATAACTTTTCACATCCTTCACAGGAAAAGAATGGTCAATATAATGGTCATGCAAACAAGTCATGATATCGTAAGGCTTTTCCCAACCGCAATAAACCTCGACCCCATTCCCAAACATATAACGAATAGCCTTGGTCTCATAACGTGCCTTCAATCGCACAGCCTTTATATTGAACAGATTTTCAAGCCTCTGTACTTCTCTCTCTATTTC
>NZ_JACSIQ010000197.1:0-583 GCF_018812105.1 Gluconobacter sp. P1D12_c | reverse complement strand
TGTTGCGCTCCGCCACCTCTGGTCGTGCCCACGAAAACAGTCACACCAACCGTCGAGGTGACGACATGCGGCACCGTCGAGGATAGCTGCTGYCCGAAGGGTGTCCCGGTCTTCGACGGTATAGACCCGCGCTACAAGCGCGTCCTGTGGACGGTGATCGCGATCAATGGCGCGATGTTCGTGACCGAAATGGCGGCGGGACAGTTCGCTGGCTCGCAAGCCCTCAAGGCCGACGCACTCGACTTCCTGGCCGATACCGTCACCTACGGTTTGAGCCTGGCGGTGATCGGCGCGAGCCTGCGCACGCGAGCCACGGCGGCACTCGCCAAAGGCGTCTCGCTGTCGCTGATGGCGCTGTGGGTGTTCGGGTCCACCGTTTACCACACGCTGATCCTCGGCGTTCCGCAGGCCGAGATCATGGGTGCAATCGGCGTTCTGGCGCTGGCCGCGAACCTTGCCTCGGTGTTTCTGCTCCTGCCCTACAAGGATGGCGACGCCAACGTGCGCTCGGTGTGGCTCTGCTCTCGCAACGATGCGATCGGCAACCTGATCGTCATGGGTGCGGCGTTCGGCGTCTGGAGCA
>NZ_JACSIQ010000196.1:0-584 GCF_018812105.1 Gluconobacter sp. P1D12_c | reverse complement strand
GTAGTCTCTCTAGGCAATAGAGCGATCAGAACCCTTTTGAGGCTTCGCCTTAGGTTCCCACGTCGCCTGGAATGACTCAAGCCACTCCTTCGCAATCCTATCGCAATCACGCATTAAATCATCCAACGTGTAGACAGTCTTAATGAACGGAACAGGATTAATTCCATGCGAATCCAAAGAATCAAAAACTAAACCAAGATAAGTTTCAAGCTGTTCATTCTTCTTCTGTAAATCTCTGAACGGCTTGCCCTTATCAAAACTTTTTTCGCGTTCGCTTTTCAATTCGTTCAATAGTGATTTTCGTGATTCATTACTTTTGTGAATTTTTGTTTTTAGTGATGAATTACTCGCTTTCAACTTCTCATTTTGATTCTTCAATAAATGAATTTCATTTTCACGAGACTTCGCACCATCATCAAAACGGCTTTTCGTGAATGACTCAGAAACCTGAACAACACCACCAGCAACAGCAGAAGAAACAGCACCAACCAACGTGCCAGCCTTCTCAAACTTTTCAGCCTTAGCTTTTGCAGCATCAACACGCTTTGCAACAGCACGACCATCAGCCAGAGCAATAGCTAAAG
>NZ_JACSIQ010000195.1:0-585 GCF_018812105.1 Gluconobacter sp. P1D12_c | reverse complement strand
GTTTTCGGGCTGATGCCCTTCTTTGGTTATCGATTTGCGCCCAGGATACGGGATCTGAAAGAGCGGAAACTTCACCTGTTTCCAGATCAAAGCCCCGGTGATCTCCTGAGTGGAATGGCCGGTGACCCGATCAATACCGATCATGTTGCGGCCCACTGGGACGACCTGCTGCGTCTGGTCACATCCATTCGGAGTGGAACCGTGACGGCCTCGGCCATGCTGCGGAAGCTCGGATCTTATCCCCGTCAGAATGGTCTGGCTGTGGCCTTGCGTGAAGTTGGCCGGATCGAGCGGTCGGTTTTCATGCTCGACTGGATACAGGATCTGGATTTGCGCAGGCGAACCCAGGCAGGGCTCAACAAGGGAGAAGCCCGGAATGCGCTGGCTCGGGCGCTCTTCTTCAACCAGCTTGGTGAACTGCGGGATCGGCGTTTTGAAAATCAGGCTTATCGAGCGTCAGGTTTAAACCTGCTGGTGGCAGCGGTTATCCTATGGAATACGCGCTATCTTCAGTCTGCCATCGCAACGCTCGGCATTTCCGATGACCTGGCGCGGCATATTGCACCCCTCGGCTGGGAGCATATC
>NZ_JACSIQ010000194.1:0-587 GCF_018812105.1 Gluconobacter sp. P1D12_c | reverse complement strand
CCCTGCTGACGGTGATCCTGGCGGATGGGATTAATCTTGGTCTGACACGCATGGCCGACACCTGTCAGGGTGCCACCCTGCGCCAGTTGGCGCATCTGCATGACTGGCATATCAGCGAGGCCGGATACGCCGAAGCCCTTGGCCGTATGGTTGCAGCCCATCGTGGGCTGCCCCTGGCGTCACTCTGGGGAGACGGCACATCGTCCTCAAGTGATGGTCAATTGTTTCATGCAGGTGGCAGAGGCGCTGCGATCAGCGATATCAATGCGCGCAATGGCAGTGAACCGGGCGTCAGTTTCTACACCCACATCTCCGATCAGTATGATCCGTTTTCGACCCGGGTGATTGCGGCGACGGCCGGTGAAGCACCCTATGTTCTGGATGGGCTGCTGTATCATGCCAACGGGCTTTCCATTGAAGAGCATTATACCGACACGGGTGGGGCATCGGATCATGTTTTCGGGCTGATGCCCTTCTTTGGTTATCGATTTGCGCCCAGGATACGGGATCTGAAAGAGCGGAAACTTCACCTGTTTCCAGATCAAAGCCCCGGTGATCTCCTGAGTGGAATGGCCGGTGACCCGATC
>NZ_JACSIQ010000193.1:0-588 GCF_018812105.1 Gluconobacter sp. P1D12_c | reverse complement strand
GTTTCATTCCGCCTTCCTGGCACAGCTGTGTCAGGCCAGAGGGTACAGTCATACGACAGGCTTACGAACTCTGTGTTCTGACCCAGCTGCGCGAGCGTCTGCGTGCCGGAGACATCTGGGTAACGGAAAGTCGCCAATACCGCGCATTCGACACCTACCTTCTTCCGGAAGCCACGTTTGCAGCGATGCGCGCGCAAGGACCGTTGCCTCTGGCGATCAATGCTACGGCTGACACGTTCCTTTCTCAACGGCGTGCAGTGCTGGAAACCGCGCTGAACCGGGTGACGGCTCTTGCCAGGAAGGGCGAGTTGTCACAGGTCCGGCTTGATGCACATGGTCTTGTGATTTCGCCTCTGAAAGCAATTACACCCCCTGCTGTGGAAGAGTTGAGGCGGGCGGCTTACGACCGGCTGCCACGCATCAAGATTACTGATCTTCTGCTGGAAGTGGACCGCTGGATCAGCTTCACCGACTGCTTTACCCATCGCCGTTCCAGCCGTGTCGCGGATGACAAAAACGCCCTGCTGACGGTGATCCTGGCGGATGGGATTAATCTTGGTCTGACACGCATGGCCGACACCTGTCAGG
>NZ_JACSIQ010000192.1:0-589 GCF_018812105.1 Gluconobacter sp. P1D12_c | reverse complement strand
TTTTGGGTCAGTCTTTATGATTCCATTTTCCTTGCGTTGATTGGAGTATGGATCATGAAGCAGGCGGGTTTCTTTGATGTTGAAGAACGGCTTGCCCGGTTGAGTGGGCTTGGTGAYCAGCTCGAAGCATTTTCCCGGACTGTGGATTTTGAAGTGTTCCGTCCTGATCTGGAGAAGGCACTGGCCTATTCAGATGGAAGCAAAGGCGGSCGWCCGCCRTTTGATCCKGTGCTGATGTTCAARATCCTGGTGATCCAGACGCTGAATAATCTGTCCGAYGAACGGACGGAATATCTGATCAATGACCGCCTGTCCTTCATGCGTTTTCTTGGTCTGGGGCTGTCAGATCGCGTGCCCGATGCCAAAACGGTCTGGCTGTTTCGCGAGCGTCTGACACAGGCGGGTGCGGTCGATGGTCTGTTCAATCGCTTTGATGCAACCCTGCGGAACGCTGGTTATCTCCCGATGTCAGGGCAGATCCTGGATGCAACGCTGGTCGCGGCTCCCAGGCAGCGCAACACAAATGCTGAGAAAGCGGATCTGCGTGAAGGGCGGATCCCACAGGACTGGCAGGACAAGCCGTCAAAGC
>NZ_JACSIQ010000191.1:0-589 GCF_018812105.1 Gluconobacter sp. P1D12_c | reverse complement strand
CCTTCGGGGTCGTCGCTCTAGGCAATAGAGCGATCAGAACCCTTTTGAGGCTTCGCCTTAGGTTCCCACGTCGCCTGGAATGACTCAAGCCACTCCTTCGCAATCCTATCGCAATCACGCATTAAATCATCCAACGTGTAGACAGTCTTAATGAACGGAACAGGATTAATTCCATGCGAATCCAAAGAATCAAAAACTAAACCAAGATAAGTTTCAAGCTGTTCATTCTTCTTCTGTAAATCTCTGAACGGCTTGCCCTTATCAAAACTTTTTTCGCGTTCGCTTTTCAATTCGTTCAATAGTGATTTTCGTGATTCATTACTTTTGTGAATTTTTGTTTTTAGTGATGAATTACTCGCTTTCAACTTCTCATTTTGATTCTTCAATAAATGAATTTCATTTTCACGAGACTTCGCACCATCATCAAAACGGCTTTTCGTGAATGACTCAGAAACCTGAACAACACCACCAGCAACAGCAGAAGAAACAGCACCAACCAACGTGCCAGCCTTCTCAAACTTTTCAGCCTTAGCTTTTGCAGCATCAACACGCTTTGCAACAGCACGACCATCAGCCAGAGCAATAGCTA
>NZ_JACSIQ010000020.1:0-19059 GCF_018812105.1 Gluconobacter sp. P1D12_c | reverse complement strand
GAAGACTCAAGACCCTCAGTGGCCTTACCCCTTACGAATACATCTGCAAAATCTGGACTTCAGAGCCAGAAAGATTCATCATCAATCCAAACCATCAAATCCCGGGACTAAACATCTAGGAACAGCTTCCATAAATACCACGATGGGCGGCACTATTTTATTCGATCTCCACCTTTGACAGTGAAGCATCGATCTCTTGCGCAGAGAACGATACCGGATTTTGACAGGCGTTGTTAACCTGCAAGCTGAAGATATCAGGGCGGGCATAATGCCCCGCCACGTCGAGGTCATATTTCCCCCGGATGACATCATCCAGATCAATATCCACCGTAATGATGGCTTCACGATCATAGATCGGGCCTGCGATGATTTCTCCGAGCGGATTGACGATCACGCTTCCGCCACGAATGAGAACGGTTTCCGGGTTGTTACCCTGATGACAGGTATAATTTTCCGGCGCATCCGCACGCGTCATGTACTGACAGGCACTGAGCACAAACGTCCGTCCTTCATAGGCAATATGCCGCATGGAAGCCTGCCAGATATCGCGCTCATCCACCGTAGGCGCACACCAGAGATTGATACCCCGGGCATACATACTCTGACGTAGGTCGGGCATGTAATTTTCCCAACAGATCGCAGCTCCGATACGCCCAATCTCTGTTTCGAACACTGGAATGGTCGAACCATCTCCCTGTCCCCAGACCAGTCGTTCGGTGCCGGTCGGCATCAGCTTGCGGTGTTTGCCAAGAAGCGCCCCATCTGGCCCAAAAAAGAGCGCCGTACAATACAACGTCGCCCCATCTCGTTCGATAACCCCAACAACGAGATGGGCCTTCATCTTCGCTGCGAAAGAGCCGATCCGTGCTGTTTCTGCTCCCGGAACGTCAATGGCTGATTTCCAGTATCGAAGGTAATCCTCACGCCCTTCAGGGAAGCGGCTTCCAAGAACAGCGCCGAAACTCAGCCCTTTTGGATATCCACCGATATACGCCTCGGGAAAGACTGCGAGTTCAACCCCCTGCGCTGCAGCGGCTTCGCAATGGGCCTCCATCCGATCCAGTGTCCGGGGAGTGTCGAAAAGACTGGTTCCCGCCTGAATAACGGCGACGCGACGCTGGCTCATGTCCGGCTCTCTCATGCATGTAGTGGATTACAGGAACAGGAAGAGTGGACTTTCTCCCATTATTGGGCAAATTGATTGTTTTGATAGTCAAAATCATTATGGTCGATATTTCACGTCTTGATTTCAATCTGACGACTACTTTTCTGGCACTCTGGGAAGAACGCAGCGTCTCCCGAGCAGCAAAACGATTATCACTGAGCCAGTCAGCCGTCAGTGCGTCTTTGGGCCGCCTGAGGGAAGCGGCGGATGACCCTTTGTTCGTCCGCACCCGTGGGGGTATGCAGCCAACACTTCGTGCAATCGCCATGGCGGAACCGCTTCAGGCCGGAGTCGCTCTGATCCAGAACGCATTCTCGACTGTTACTGCCTTTGATCCCGCAACCAGCCGACAACATTTTTCCATAGGGATGTCTGACGATTTCCAGATTGCAATTGGGCCGCTGATAACAAGGCGGCTGGCAGAAGAAGCGCCCCGTGTTTCAGTGACATTCAGGCAGGCTAACACACACCGCGTGGAGGCCCTTTTTGAAGCGGGCGAAATCGACTTTGCCGTTGTCGCACAGCCGAATGTGCGCTCCGGATTGCAGCGGCAGGAGATCGGGCGGTCCGGTTATGCCTGCCTACTTGATCAAGTCGCCTGCGACCTTACACTGCCGCTAACACTGACAGATTATCTGTCTCTGCCACATCTTCTGGTCTCGTTTTCAGGCCGCGAGGGCATTGTAGATCAAGCCTTGAAAGATCTTGGTCACTCACGACGGGTGCAATCGGCGCTGACACATTTCTCTGCCCTTCCTCCCTTCCTGATCGGGACGCGTGCCGTTGCCACACTACCTGTTCATGCCGCCCAAAGTCTTGCTGCTGTTTCAGGCCTTACTGTCTGCGCGACACCCATTGATTTGGGAGACTATTCTGTATCGATCCTCTGGCAGAAAACGGCCGATAATCTCTGGATGCGCCAGGTTATAAGCGATGCCTTCCTGGCGATTTTACCGGGCTTAGAGGCAATCTATTCGGGTTAATCTCGTATCGTAAATGTCTGATATCGGACAACAATAAACTGATAGCCGGCCTTCCGCCTCCTCCCAAAAGCAAATAGAGAGCTCAGCTTAGCCCGTTCCAGTCTCATCAAGCGTTACCCCAATGCGATAAGGCCCTTCAAAAAAGTCCCCGAGCGCCAACCGTCGTCGGAACGTAAGCCGCCGTTGCGCCAAATGGTACACGCGATCATGCAGCAGATGGCAGCGCTGGCACAGCGCCCGAAGATTGCGCAACCGGTTGACCGTGGGGTCGTGGTTCAGATGCGCAGCAGCCAAAACCACTTTAGTCTGTCGGGTCTGAAGCAGAGCGATCAAATCCGGAGGCGCGACAGGTCGTCCCCTTCCATTAAACCAATGCCCCGTCTCCGGATGCTTCCAACGTCCCCCGGGAAGGACCTGCAGGGTTTGTCCATGGGGTCGGCCACACCGCTGGCACATTCCCCCGGCTCGCTCGAACCGCACCTGTCGGCTCAACTCGGGCCAGTTGGGAGGATAAAGCGCTTTCAGTTCCCGTCGGATCGGCATTCCTGTCCTTTAGCACAAAAACAACGTTTGAAGACGACGTCCTCCGGAGCCTGGCCGCCAAAAGATCCACCCCGAGCATATCGCAAACCCTGGCGGAAAACGGAGAACCGGCCCTATGTTCTCGACCATGACGTCTTCTGTCCCCGATCCCGTCCGTCTCGCTGAAGCCCTCCTCTTCCAGAGCAGCGGTCCTGTGTCCCGAATAATGCTGGCGCGGGCTCTGGGAGACGACGTAGACATCGCCCAGATCCTGAACCAAGTGGCCAGACGCACCGAGGGGCTGGGGTTTGAGTTGGTCGCGGCTGGAGACGGCTGGATGTTCCGCACCGCCCCCGATCTGGCAGAAATCCTGAGGGCGGTATTGGAGCGACCGCCAGAACGCCTGCCCCGGGCCGTGCTAGAAATACTGCTGCTGATTGCCGCGCGTCAGCCGGTCACCCGGCCCGAGATCGAAAGTTTCCGGGATGCGGCCCTGCCCCAAAAAACCCTGACCCTGCTGCAGGAGAAAGATCTCATTCGCAGCGTCGGTCGTAAGCCTGTGCCGGGTCAGCCTCAGCTCTGGGCCACGACCGAAACCTTTCTCGTGACCTACGGCCTGAAGTCCCTGGCGGAGCTGGATCCGCTGCTGGAAGGCCTCAGAGGGCCGCTTTAGGCCCTTTTGGGCTCGTTCTGAGGGAATTCTAAGACCGTTTTTTGTCACTCTAACACGTGGTAATGTTCTCTTACCGCGTGTTAGATCAAGGTTGCTTTAATTGTTGTCTTACGGCAGATTTATTGGATATTTCAGAGGGAAGATCACCGGCATGACAGTCCCGACAGATCCCGCAGAGCGTCTCTCCGAAGCGCCCTCCCCTGCTCTGCAAAGTGCCTTGGACGCCGCAAAAGACAGTGCCCGGACCGCAGCCTATGCACCCGAAACCCTGCGAGCCTATGCTCATGATTGGCAGGCCTTCTGTCACTGGTGCAACGAACACGACACGCCCCCACTTCCGGCCGCTCCTCCCGTCGTTGCGGCCTGGCTGCACAGTCTGGCACCACGTTTCAGCCGCTCGGCTCTCAACCGTCGCCTGGCTGCCATTGGCTATCAGCATCGCATGCGGGGGTTGGAGTGGAGCTCCGGCCATGCGGCCATCCGCACTACCCTCCGCGCGGCAGGGCGTGTGTATGGCGCGCCTCAGAAACAGGCCGCTGCCCTCACCTCCCAGGAACTCCGTAAGCTCGTCGCCCCCGAGCATAGCAAAACCGTCGAAGCGCTGGCGGATCTGCGCGATCGGGCCCTTCTGCTGATCGGCTTTGCCGGGGCGCTGCGCCGTTCAGAGCTGGTTGCTTTAACGACAGAGACCGTCCGGATCGTGGGAACCGGCGTGAAGCTCCATATCGCCCGCAGCAAGACAGACCCCGAACACCGGGGCGAAGAAATTTTTCTGCCGCGCGGCAGGCATCGCGAAACCTGTCCGGTTTTGGCTCTGGAGCGCTGGCTGAAAAAGGCCGAGATTATTGACGGTCCCCTCTTCCGGTCTATCAATCGCTGGGAGCAGGTGGGACGCGATGCCCTGCATCCGGATGCCGTCCGGCAGATCCTGCTGCGCCGTGCTGGGGTAACCGGGCTTAAGGTGCCTTCCGGGGAACGCCTCAGCCCGCATGGGCTGCGTGCCGGCTTCGTCACTGAGGCCTTCCGGGCTAATGCCCGTGACGAGCAGATCATGGCACACACCCGCCACCGGGACCTGCGCAGCATGCGCCGCTATGTCCGTCGGGCCCGTCTGGACCTGGATTCTCCCGCCCATCTTCTGGACCTGTAGCCCGTGCCACAGACAACGGCTGAAATCATCGCCGACGTTGATGCGACAGTCGCGCGCCTGGAAGCCTATCGTCTGGAACTGGAAGCACGACCCGTTGCCCACGGGTATCTCGAACCGGGCCCCAGTGACGACGATGAACTGGGGGGCGGCTTTCGTCTCCCCACCCGTCCAGCGCTCACCCGCCACACCCCAAGGCCACCGGCAAGCGGCACGGCATTTTCAATCGCCGGGTCAGAGCTGTTAGAGCCGAAGACCCCTCTTTCTCGTCCGCTATTCAATCCTCAACCGGACTGGCTGGCACATGTCTTGACCGTCACAGGGTCAGAAGCCGTGCTGGCCCAGTTCCGGGCGGCAGCAGCGGGGACTGGGCGTCTGTCGTGGGGACCGGATGTCACCAACCGCGAAGATCTGAGCCGGATCTTTCCCGTTGGGGACTCCCGGACAGCCGCTTTGATCGGCCAGATTGTCCAGACTCAGACGGTCCTTCTCGCGCAGGAGACAGGATCGAGCTCTGTTCCGTTTGACCTTAATGCCCTTTGTCCTATGCCTCTGGATCTTCTCTCCCTCGGCCCCGCTTCCCCCATGACACAAACGTGGCTGTGGGAGCACTGGGGAACCTCCCGGCCACTGCGGCAAGTCGAAGTCATGGACGGGCATCCGAAAAAGATCACCAACCACTGGAGTGTTTCTTTCTGGTCGGCGGACTGGACGCCTTGGCCGGCTCTTCGGGCCATTGCGACCCAATGGCCCGACCTCACCTTTTCCATACGCCCGCTTTACGATGTCTGAGGGACTGCTTTTGGAAGTTGGAGCCTGGCAGGGCCCGCTGGAGGCGCTGCTGCAGGCCGTCCGCCATCGTGCGATAGATCTTCGGACGCTTCCGCTGAGAGAGCTGATCGACCAGTTTTTGATCTGCGTGGAAGAGCGACTTAAAAACCGTCCTCTCGAACAGACTGCGAACGATCTTGTTCTGGCAGCGACCCTTCTTCAAATGCGCTCGGCTCTTCTGCTTCGGGAAGATACTGAAGAGCACCTTGCCGCCCACTCCGCAGCCGAGCAGCTCCAACGCGCCCTGCTTCGAAAGGACAAGCTTTTGCAAGCCGTGGAGTGCTTTGAAACTCGGCCTGTGCTGGGCGAAAGTGTTTTTGGACGCGGGAAACTGCCCCCCTCGCCTTCTGCTGCTGAGACAGCGTCTTCAATCCTCACCCAAGATCTACTGGACGCGCTTTTGTCAGCATCTCGTCGGAGGGCAAAGCTGCGGCCCCCAGAGAGTATCTTCCAGCCTTCTTTAGTACCGCGTGTTTCTGTTCAGGACGCTTTGGCATGGTGGCAGCGGAAAGTTCGGGACTATCCGGAGAGCACGTGGGACCTCGTCGAGGGCGTGATTCATTTTTCTCTTGGAGCCAGCCCTCAAAACCTAATGCAGCGCAAGGCCGCGTGGGCTGCTCATCTTTCGGCCGTTTTGGAACTTGAAAAACGAGGAGAATTATATCTTAGACAGTTGCACCTGCCACGAACATTTGCAGTTGATCGTCCCTGACCAGCTATCCCGGTAAGCTTACTGTCGCAATCAGCGGATTCAGAATTATCTTCGATATCTCACTGAAGTTAAGGCTAATTTTATCCTACATTTAGAAATTAGGCCATTAGAATCAATATGTTTGGTTCTCTATTCAAACGGTACGATGAGAAATTTTTGCACCGCCTAACGGCCAGCTTATTGTGCCATTCAGTTGTTTGGACTCTTCTCGCTCTATCCCCCTCGCTGTCCGCATCATCCTCTTTCACATCTTTTGGACTCTTCTCGCACCCTCTTGGACTTTCCTCGCTCATTGCAGACAGCCGTAATGCACAGCGATTTGAATTTAGAACAGTTATCCCCTGGGATCTCCTCGCTCATTTCTTGGGCTTTGCTCGCTACAATGGTGGTTATCCCTTGGACTCTGGTCGCGCATATCTAATAAATATATCTAATAATCTTCCTAGAGCGCGCGAGCAGAGTCCAAACCACGGCGAGTGGAGTCCAAGGGAGTTCTGTGGAAAAATCGCCGCGAGCAAAGTCCAAATTGACACCCGATCGTCGGCCATGGAAAGTCAGGTTCATGGGTGAAATACACAATCTTCTTGAACGCCATGGACTCCATGAAGCTCGGCGACAGGCGTCTCTCGATGGGCAGCTAAGCCGTGTATGTGTCGATGCTGCTCATGAAGTATTAAGTGATGAAGCTTTACAAATTGGCATCACTCATTCGGGCTTTGCGATGGCTGCTCTGCCTCATAAAAAGACTGAAGAGACCGTATGGGAACGTGAAGGCGGAGGAATCAAACTTCTTATTGAAAGCGGCTTAAACGACGACAAAACTCCCGTGGGTATTCCATACGGCTCAATGGCTCGTATGATTCTCCTCTATTTACAAACTCAAGCAGTAAAGACACAATCCCGTGAAGTCGAGCTTGGCTCTTCGATGAATGCTTGGCTTAAAGTAATGGGAATTACTGTTGGTGGGAAAACTTATAATTCCGTAAGAGACCAAGCAAAAAGAATCAGTCAGTGCAGACTAACATTTTTTCGCGTCCACAATGGAGCAAAAATGGTTAGTAACGGAGCATTTGTACGGGACGCAATCTTTCCAATTCAGGAAGATGAAAATCAACCTTCGTTTTGGAGAGAAGTTGTTCGTTTAGACGAAAGTTTTTACGAAAGCTTGATTGACCACCCTTTGCCACTTCGGGAAGTAGCAATTCGTCAAATATCCGGAAAATCAAAAGCGATAGATACATATATTTGGTTAGCTTACAGGCTACATATTCTCAAAGAACCAGTATCTATCTCGTGGTATGCTTTCAAAGGGCAGTTTGGACCAGAATATGCGCGTATGCGTGACTTCAAACGTGATATTACAGGCCCACTAAAACTAGCCCTCTCTGTTTATCCAGAAGCACACGTAGATGTTGATATGGAAAAAGGGTTGATACTATATCCCTCCCCTCCTCCAGTACCAGAGAGACGTATACTAGGGCGTTAAATATATACCTATTGATTCGAAAAATAAAGATAAGGCCAAATATTGCTTGTTAGGCGAAACAATAAGTAATTTGAATAATGCCTATATCGCTTTAGATATCATCTGGAAAATTATCGCTTGCCCAGGCAATAAAGCTATCAGGACGAATGAGCGAGATATAAAGGCCCCAATAGCCCTTCGCATGACAAGCGATGTAAGAAAGCTGATCCCGATAA
This sequence comes from Gluconobacter sp. P1D12_c, assembly GCF_018812105.1. Lineage (NCBI taxonomy): Bacteria > Pseudomonadati > Pseudomonadota > Alphaproteobacteria > Acetobacterales > Acetobacteraceae > Gluconobacter > Gluconobacter sp. P1D12_c. The sequence goes on along the minus strand of NZ_JACSIQ010000020.1, from coordinate 11,325 downwards.
CAATCAGAAAGTTTTCGCAATGAATTGCTCTTACTGAGATCAAGTAGAAGAGTTTTTCCGTTTAAAAGATGTTCCTTCAGGTGCGTCCGGTCACTCAGTTCGAAATCACAAGAGATCAGGAATTTGGTGAGATCGCCATACAGGCTCTCAATGTTTGCCAGCCAAACTATCTGTAAACGTCCGCTTTCGAGAAGCATGTAGCCTGCATCTAATCGGCCGGAAGTAGGCGACTGCTGCCTGTCTGCTCCTGCATCACGGAGCAGACAGGCAGATCAGGCGGGTGAGCAGAATGTCGGCTGTTGGGCGGTAAGACTGGAAAATCGGTCATTCGTGCAATCGACTGTCACGACACAAATGGGCGTCTCCTGAAGATCAACCTGACAACCTACTTCGTCGGGCGAGAGCTGTCCGTCTCATAAGACCCCGCATATATGCAGTCGTCATGCCAGCGATAGGTTCATGGTCAGTGCCTGAGGGACGGAGCAGAAACTGCAGCCAGCGCGAGGCTGAAGCGCTCCCTCTTTTTGGAGGAAATTGCTTCAGACCGCCCCTGTTCTCTCACTTTACCTTCGTAAAGGCATCGCGCAGGAAATGAGCCGCCTGGGCGACTGCGGCGGTGGCCGCCGGCGTCTTGGCAAGCGCATTGAGCATAACGAAATCGTGGATCGTCGCGTTATAGCGGGTCGTTATGACCGGCACGCCAGCTTCGACCAGGCGTCGGGCGTAGGCCTCGCCCTCGTCACGCAGGACATCGTTTTCATCTGTGATGACCAATGCTGGCGCCTGCCCGTGCAGGATGGAGTCCGGCGTGTTCAGCGGCGAAACATGCGGCTGGGCGCGGTCCGTGCCGGCAGGCAGATACTGGTTCCAGAAATAATCCATGGCTTTCGCTGTCAGCCAGGGGCCACTGGCGAACTCGTGATAGGATCCGTCATTCATCGCGGCATCGGTCACCGGATAGAACAGGAGCTGGGCTACGGGCCTGGGTCCATGCCGCTCCGCAACGAGGGCGGAGACGACCGCAACCATATTACCACCGACGCTGTCTCCGGCGATGGCAATGCGGGATGGATCGATCCCGAATTCGACCGGATGACGAGCGACATACTCCAGAACCGCATAATCCTGCTCGATCGCAGTTGGATAACGCGCCTCGGGCGAGCGTTCGTAATCGACGAAGATGACCACCGCACCGCTGCCCGCCGCCAGATCGCGCACGAGGCGGTCATGGCTGGCCGGGCCGCCCATCACCCAACCGGCACCATGATAATAGACGATGGCCGGCGCATGGTTCGGGGCGTCGAACGGGCGATAGATCCGGATGCGTGTGCTGCCGGTCGGGCCAACGGGGAGCACGCGGTCGGTGATCCGGGCAGAGGGAGCGGTGACCTTCACCGACGCCTGCGCGCCGTCCAGCAGCGCACGGGCATCGTGCGGGGACAGCGAGGGGATGGCCGGGACATGGGCGGTGGCGAGGTCGCTGAGGAAATGCTGGGTCGTGGGCTCCAGCACGGGAGCGGCGAGCGCGGGCGCGGCGGCAATAGCGGTAGCCAAGGCGATGACTGTGGAGAGGCGCTTCATGATGGAAAACTCCGTATCGATCAGGCTGCGATCGGCCTGTGAAGCATTACATATCGCGTGCGATATTATCGCGCAACATGTTAGAGTGCATAGCTCCTATGCATTAACATCGCCCGAGATTTGATATTACGCGATATAATGGCCCTGCTTATGGAGGACGATATGAACGAAGACCCATCCACACCTGATCTGTCGAATTTCGTGTGCTTCTCGCTGTATGCCGCGAGCCACGCCTTCAATCGGCTGTACCAACCGCTGCTCGAGCCGCTCGGTCTCACCTATCCGCAATATCTAGTAATGACCGTCCTGTGGAGCAGTGACGGCAGACTTGTCGGCGAAATCGGATCACAACTCGATCTGGTTAGCTCCACCCTGACCCCATTGCTCAAGCGGCTGGAGGGCGCTGGCCTTGTGGAGCGCACCCGCGACCAGAAGGACGAACGACAGGTGCGCGTTCATCTGACCGAGGCCGGTCGGGCCCTGCGCGTTCAGGCCGAGACGATTCCGGCTTGTGTGTTAACGGCGACCGGGCTGTCGATCACCGAACTGCGGGACTTGCGTAATCGGGTCGACCGGCTGCGCCAAGCCGTCAGCTCTCCGCGTGCTCCGGGCTGCAATTCCGACGATCATTGAGCCTGTCATCCATCAATAACCGTTTCCAGGGAGACTGGTCTTGAGTTCCCCCTACGCCCTAACAGAGACGAGCGGGGTCATCGCACTTGGCCGCCGGCACATACCGCGCATTTTAGGCGGGATGCTCGTGATGTTGGTCGTGATCGACAACAGCCTATTCTCGCAAGCCATGAACACGTCCGTTTCAGAGAAGCGAAGAGCGACGCTCTGGCTTCTGACATGTAGGCGACTGCTGCCTGTCTGCTCTAATATCGCTGAGCAAACAGGCAAATCGTGGAAGAAAACAAAACAGTTGGACTGCTTCCGGATAAAAGGTGCGGAAAGCTGCCAGCTGATTTCACAGTTTGAAAGATGCCCCTAACAGATTTTATCTCCACTCAAAGCCAGAAAATTCCAGATCCAAAAAACTGACAATCTATTCATCGTAGTTTACTCACGAAATATCTGAGATGATCTGCAATAAAACTGGCTACAAAATAATAGCTGTGATCGTAATCAGGACGAAGATTCAGGATGAGTTCCTGCCCTGCATTCTGTGCGGCTTCCTGGAACAGTTCTGGCCTGAGCTGTTCTTTCAGAAACTGGTCCGCCAGACCCTGATCTATCAGAACAGGCAGTCTTTCCTTCGCTGTCCGCACAAGTTCAAGCGGGTCATAGGCTGCCCAACTGGCACGATCCGGCCCCAGATAAGCACTGAATGCTTTTTCACCCCATGGTACCTGCGTTGGCGCCACAATGGGTGAAAAGGCTGACACAGAACGATAGCGGCCAGGATTACGCAGCGCGATCATGATGGCGCCAAATCCACCCATCGAATGTCCCGCAATGCCTCGCTGCTGCGTAACCGGAAAGCTCGCCTCAATCAGCGCAGGAAGTTCCGTGACGACGTAATCATACATCCGATAATGCGCAGCCCACGGCTCCTGCGTCGCATTGAGGTAAAATCCGGCACCCTGTCCAAGATCGTACGCATCGTCATCGGCCACACCCACGCCCCGTGGACTGGTATCCGACGCGACAATGGCGATGCCCAGTTCTGCGGCCACGCGTTGCGCGCCAGCCTTGCCAATGAAATTCTGCTCCGTACATGTCAGACCGGAGAGCCAGTAAAGAACGGGAACCTTTTCAGTTTTTGCCTGCGGCGGCAGGTAGATCGCGAAGTTTGCTTCCACACCCAACGACACGGACTTGTGTCGCCAGACTTCCTGCACGCCCCCAAAAGAGGCATGTGTTTCCTTGCGTTCCATGGCTCTCACTGCCTTTTGCGCATGTCAGTTACCGTCCGTGAAGGTATAACTGCAGATCTTGTTCCCTGCCGGATCCCGGAGATAGGCAGCGTAAGCGCCCGGTAAGTGGCTTCGCGGGCCGGGTGCGCCTTCATCGGTTCCCCCATTGGCAAGACCTGCAGCATGAAAAGCCTCCACTTCGGCGGGTGTCGCTGCTGCAAAACCGATGGTGACACCGTTGCTTGAGGGCGCTTCACCGTTGCCTGGACGTGCAATGATGAAGGCTGGCTTTTCGCGGCCATACAGAATCCACCCATGCCCGAACGGCCCCAGGTTTTTTATGCCCAGAGCCGCAAGCGCGGCGTCATAGAATTTCGCGGATACCGCAGTATCCACTGCCCCAAGAAAAACGTGAGAGAAAACACCGTCACCGGAAATAACTGCCATGATCGTTCTCCTGTAATTTCCAACCATTGGAAATGATGTTGCGCGGTGAGACGCAGACCTTAGAAATGAATGACGGAACGGATGGATTTTCCCTCATGCATCAGATCGAAGGCCGTATTGATGTCTTCGAGCGGCATGGTGTGGGTTACGAAAGGCGCAAGTTCGATATCGCCACGCATGGCATCTTCGACCATGCCGGGAAGCTGGCTGCGTCCCTTGACCCCACCGAAAGCCGAGCCGCGCCACGAACGCCCCGTCACAAGCTGGAAGGGACGGGTTGATATCTCCTGACCGGCCCCTGCCACTCCGATGACGATCGACTGCCCCCATCCACGATGCGCGGCTTCCAGCGCCGCGCGCATGACATTGACGTTGCCGATACATTCAAAGGTGTGATCAATACCCCAGCCGGTCATTTCCACCAGAACCTGCTGGATCGGTCTGTCGTAGTCCTTCGGATTGAGGAACTCCGTAGCACCGAAGGCCTTGGCAAGTTCAAACTTTTCCGGGTTGGTATCAATAGCGAAAATCCGGCCAGCCTTTGCCTGTCGCGCTCCCTGAATGACCGCCAGACCGATCCCGCCCAGACCGAAGACGGCAACCGTATCTCCCGGCTGCACCTTGGCCGTGTTGTGTACCGCACCAATCCCTGTGGTGACGCCACATCCCAACAGACAGACATGCCCTGGATTGGATGCGGGATTGATTTTTGCCAGAGAAACCTCGGCGACAACCGTGTATTCGCTGAACGTCGAACACCCCATGTAATGATGGATCGGCTGACCTTTGTAGGAGAAGCGTGTCGTGCCATCCGGCATCACACCTTTACCCTGTGTGGCGCGCACTGAAATGCAGAGATTGGTTTTTCCCGACTTACAGAACAGACATTCACCGCATTCCGCCGTGTAAAGCGGAATGACATGGTCGCCGGGGGCAACGCTGGTGACCCCTTCTCCGACCTCGATGACAATTCCCGCGCCTTCGTGACCCAAAACGGCTGGGAACAGTCCCTCGGGATCATCCCCTGACAGGGTAAACGCATCAGTGTGGCACACACCCGTATGCGTGATCTGCACGAGCACCTCACCAGCACGAGGAGGCGCTACATCGATCTCGACAATCTCAAGGGGCTTACCCGCCTCGAAAGCAACTGCGGCCCGTGATTTCATGATTTTTTCTCCAAATAACCTATCAGCCAGCATCGAGGGCATTACCGGAGATAGGATCGAACGAGTGACACCACATTCTCGATCGAACCACTGGCAGCATCACGATCACCGGCACACTCAACAAATTCTTCCCGCAGGTGGCTTTCGAGAACACCGGCCATTAATCCGTTGATCGCTCCCCGGATAGCCGCCACCTGTTGCAGCACCGGACCGCAATCAGTTCCCTTCTCCAAAGCCTGTTCCAGCGCATCAAGTTGCCCGCGAATACGGCGCACGCGGGCCAGAACGCGCTTTTTCTCAGCCGGTGTGTGCGGCACGAACGCTTACTCCCGAATATACTACCCTTGAGTATCCTTGTCATACTATAGGGCAGTATGACGAGGATATAAGGGCGTGCTTGTCATATGATCCGATCACAATTCCGTATCGCTGAAATTTTCATCGCAACGTCCATGGGTTGCCCGTCTGTGTCTTGGGATCATTCAAGAGGTACAATTAGTGAGATCCAGACAATCTCTGCAACAAGGCTTTGAAGCGCTGATGTCCGCTATTTGGCAAACAACCTTGTGGTCCAAACGACCGACATGAGGGCGACTGCCGCCTGTCTGTTCTGGTTCCCTTGAGCAGACAGGCGAATTAGGGAGGAAAGCGGAATGTCCGCAATGGAATTGAACGAGGTGAACAGCGGACATAATGGCAGCCCTAGAGGAAAGACCAACCCCTTCCCTGGTCGTATGTCATCACTTTTCCAGCGGATGTCATCGGAAAATGCGATGTGAATACTGCTGCGGTGTGTTCGGCAGCATAATTCAAAGCCCATTTGCGCGATATGATGGCTATCTGAGGATCTGCATCAAAAACGGCACTCCACTCCGGAATACACACCTGAATAGGGTGATGCATGACATCACCCGTGAAGAGCGCACGCTCCATACCTGATTTCAGCACAAGAGACGCGTGATGTGGCGTATGCCCAGGTGTGGGGTGAAAGGAAATTCCTTCAAGAACTTCGGATCCGTCTACGTCAATCTGATCCGCAAGACCCGCCGAGATAATCGGATCAACGCTATCAATGCGTGTCATGAAACTGGTTTTATTACGGACGCTATCATGAACTGGATTACTGAAAAAATCATATTCGGCTCTAGAAAAGACATATCGGGCATTCGGGAAGGTCGGAACCCAGATGCCATTTTGCAGGCGTGTGTTCCACCCCACATGATCAACATGCAGATGGGTGAGAAGAACAAAATCGATATCTTCTGGCCGGACGCCAGCGCGCATCAGATTTTCAAGCCACACGGTGTGCAAGTGATCGAAATACAGAGCAGCAGGTCGAGCCTTGCTATTCCCGGCCCCCGTATCCACAAGAATGTTCCGACCGCGATCCTTGATGAGCCAGCTATGAACGCTCAAAAGGATTTTCGTTTCTGAAGCATCCAGCGTTTCAGACAGATCAGGATAGACCTGAAGTGCCGTTGCATCATCCCAGTCAGGAAGCAAGTGTTCTGGAGTGAGTGCTGCCAGCGTCAGATCCTGTATTTTTAGTATGCGGGCATCCCCTACAGTATACCACTGAAGATCGTTCATAATCCCAAGGCTCTGTTTTCGTTCTTATTTCTCAAAAAACACAGCGCTGTCGTCATGAAGGGAAAAGAGACTTCAATTCTTGCGGGAGTGCGCCTGTTGCATGGTTTGACAGGCACCCGAATAGTGGGTCCCATTCTTCAATCCGCAGATCACAAATCAAACCTTCGGATGCAAAGGGATCACCGGCAATCATCGCGTCAATCTCCTGCCGATTGGCGCCTTTCATAATTAGAAAGCCGGAGCGCAATGGGGTACCTTTCAACGGACCGGAGGCCAGCAGGCTGCCTTCCTGAATAAGGCGCCTGAGATACAACACGTGGGCTGCGACATGCTGTCCCCATCCCTCGCCGTCAGGGTGGTCCATGCGCACAAGATAAACAGGCATTTCGAAAGTCTCCACCAGAACTAGACTTGCCAATCACTCGAAGCCTTCAGCATATTCCTCTTTTTCGCTGGATAAATTGTCGATACGAGACATCAGTCACAACTGAGGATGATGAATGCTTGACCGGTTAACCAGCATGAAGATTTTTATCAAGGTCGTGGAATTGGGGTCCTTTGCTGCGGCCTCCCAGCATCTGACTTTGTCGCCGCAGATGGTCGCCAAGCATATAGAGGCTCTGGAGCATCACCTTGGTGCTCGCCTGTTGCATCGAACGACACGTCGGCAAAGTCTGACTGAAACAGGACGCCTCTATTGCGAGCAATGTCGGCTTGTTCTGCAGGCTGCTGAACAAGCTGACAGTCTGGCAGCCAATATGCTTGGCACACCGCGCGGCACATTATCTGTCAGCGTCCCAGTCACCTTCGGGCGAACGGTATTTCTATCATTTATTCACAGTTTTCAAAAAAGATACCCAGAAATTCAAGTGCATTTATCCCTGACAGACCAACTGGTTCACCCCACAATGGATGGTCATGAGGCTGTGATCCGAATTGGTGAACTGGAAACGGACCTTACAGCGGTCAGTCGTCCTTTGACGGCCTATCGTCGGGTCATCTGCGCGGCTCAAACCTATCTGGAAAAACACGGTTTTCCAGGGCAGCCCGAAGATCTGATGCGCCACGAGTGTCTCGTATATGAAAACTCCGGCGGCCCTGTAACCACGTGGTACCTTTCTCAGGGGAGCGTTACGCGACCTGTCACCGTGTCCGGGAAGATAATCAGTAATGATTCAAGTGTTCTGCATTCTGCAGCTCTTGGTGGCGATGGCATTCTGCTGGGATACGAGCAGGCTCTGCTTCCAGATATGAAAAGCAAACGGCTTGTCCGGCTTATGCCCAGGTGGAAAGTTCCGGACAGGCCCATGCACCTGCTCTATAACGCAGGTCCGGTTATGACACCAAAGCTGCGGGTCTTTGTGACCGAGCTTCAAGAGGCTTTCCAGCCTGAAGCCTCTTTTCGACGGAAGGGTGCCTGACTCCTAAGCTCAGTTGGCAATAAGTTCCTGTTCACCATCCCTGTTCAGTCGGAAGAACAAACAGTTCTGCAACATCCATGCGTGCAGGTGATTTCAAAGCAAAAAGGATGCTGTCTGCTATGTCCTCGCCTTCGAGAAAGGTCATGGACGCTGCAAGATCATCCATTTGTTTGCGGTAATCAGCATCTGTAATGTGGTCGTAAAGCTCCGATTTTACGGCTCCCGGCTGAATGCAGGTAATGCGGATATTATGCTTTGGTCCGATCTCCATTCTGAGGCCGTCTGAAAACGCTGTCACCGCAGCTTTGGTGGCACAATAAACGGCGAGACCCGTAAAGACTTTCCGGCCTGCAATCGAGGACATGTTAAAAATATGGCCCGAATGTTGTGCGATCATCTGCGGAAGAACGGCTGCCGTTCCATTAAGAACACCGGATATATTGACGTCCACCATCTGCTGCCATTCGTCCACTTTCACGCTGTCAACGCTAGATAGGGGCATCAGGCCCGCATTGTTGACCAGAACATCAATCCTTCCAAATTGGGCAATCAAGCTCTTTGCGGCTTCTTGACACGAGACAAGGTCAGTAACGTCCGTCACCAGAGGAATCGCTCGACCGCCAGCCTTGATAATCTCACTGACAAGTGCATTCAGGCGATCATGACGACGTGCCGCCAGGCCGACTGTCATTCCTTCTGCTGCAAGTTTGCGCGCTGTTGCCGCACCAATGCCACTGGATGCTCCGGTCACCAGAGCAATTTTTCCTGCAATGTTCATAATCTTCTCCACGCAACGAGCCTTCAATCGCCCTTGTTGGTCGAAGGAGGTGTAAATTATGCCAGAAGATATCTCTCTTGGCTTCTTGCTGAAACTATTGCGATTTTGCGCTATAGATAGTCGTGCATGGAAATCAGGGAGTGTAACAGATGGGGGTGCCCTGCCTTCCTTCTCGGCGTGCTGCCAGTTTGGCACTGGAGCAACTTCTCCCCGGGAAGAAAATCGCACAAAGTGAAGGGGATGTCTGGAACGACGTTGACGTCCAGATCTTCTCTCGCCCGTTACAAGAAGACGAAATTCTTGTACCTGCCGTCGCAGAACCCTTGCTTGTCTGGGTTATCAGCGGAGAAGCAAATATTGAAGAGCGTGAACTGACAGGACCTTGGGAACAGAGCAAGGCAAAAGCTGGAACGTTTTACCTCACGCAGACGGACACACCCTATCTGATGCGTTGGCAGGGCAAGGACGACACTTGTTTTGAAGTGTTGCATCTCTATCTTGGACTTGAGCTTGTTAACCGAGCCGCCATGTCATTAAATCTGAACTCCTCACGTATTCGAATGCGGGATGTCTCGGGAGGACAGGACGTTTTTATATCAGGCATTTTGAGTGGTCTGGTAGCTGAAATGCAATCTCCCGCCATTGCAAATCCCTTATTTGTAAATGGTCTTCTGGAAAGTCTGACAGTTCATCTTTTAAGACAGTATGCTGATGCCAGAGCTAAGATAAAGCTACGATCCACTCTCTTGCCCACATGGAAACTGCGTAGAGTTCTTGATCATATGGAAGCACATCTGGCTGAGGCATTTGATTTGGATTGTCTTGCTGCTTTGTGTGGCATGAGCCGTTTTCACTTCAGTCGCTCATTCCGTACAACCACGGGACAAACCCCCTCTGGTTGGTTCATGCAGCACCGCGTCCAGAAAGCATCAGAAATGCTTCGTAAGACCAATCTTTCCATTATCGAGATCGCCTTGGGGATCGGATACGACAGTCCAAGTCACTTTGCTCAGGTCTTCCGCAGAGTGAAAGGTGTCAGTCCTCGTGACTATAGAAAACTGTAATCACTCTCTGAATAAGGTTTCAGAAAAAACCTTGGTAAAAAAGTTCACCTAAATACAGTCCCATTCCAAAGACAGCATGAGCGCTTATACTGAGAAATAGTCCTTTTCCAGGATTGGGAGCCCTAAGTCCGAAAAAACCGCCGCCCAAAGCGGGTTTCATAAACAGGAATGGCGCTAAAAGCGTAATCAGTCCGAAGATCAGACCATTCAACAATGTGGGGACTGTCTCTGCTATGACAGTCACAAAACTGAGATACAGTGCAGCATAAATAGCACCAATCAGATAATGAAATGCCCAGCCGACAACTGCCTCTCCTTTCAGGATCGGTCTTTTTCCAATCATTGGATCATAGATCCTGCCGTTGCGCCACCCTATGACCCAGCGGCCCGTGACAGGCCAGTTGGCTGCAGGAATTCCAGTCAATGGTTTCTGGGCTTGTTGCCAGATATCGGATGCGGCAGTCGCCACGACGCCGACTGTCCAGAATTTCGAGCAAATTCATACAGCATGTCCTCGAAGTAAGAGTGTTCTCACACACTTTCATGTCACTTTTCTAGTTTCATGATATACTGACGAAATCGCACTCTAGCAACACAATAAGTTACATGAGACAAGATAACAGATTATCCTGTGTGCTCCACGTACTCCTGCATATGGCAGAAGCAGGGGGGCCCATGACGTCAGAAGCCCTGGCTCGCGCCCTTAACACCAACCCCGTGGTTGTGCGACGTCTTATGGGCGGTCTGCGTGAGCATGGATATGTGCACTCCGAGAAAGGACATGGCGGGGGGTGGACGCTTTCATGCCAGTTGGATCGGGTAACGCTGCGAGATATTTACGAGGCTCTTGATGCCCCAAGATTATTCGCCATAGGGAACCGAAGTGAAAAGACTGAATGCCTTGTTGAGGAAGCCGTTAACGATGCATTGAGTGGCGTCCTTGCGGATGTTACGGTCCAACTTCTCGCGCGTTTTGGCCAGATTACACTTGCAGCGCTTCATGCCGACTTCCATCAGAGGCTAGCAGCGCGTCATGCTCCGGCCACGCTCTGCAAGTAGACCAAGGGCTGATGGCTAGGTGTTTAGTCCCGGGATTTGATGGGGTATTATTTTCACGCGAGTGGAAGGAAGCCTTATGGGACAGATACGTCATGGCAGCGCCACGACCACGCACGCCGTGCGAGCAGCAMTACAGCGATCGCAGGCTTCGCTCGCGGCGCTGAGCGAGGAGTTCGGGATCAACCCGAAAACMGTTGCRAAATGGCGMAAGCGCCAGACTGTCGAAGATCAGAAAACTGGCCCTAAAGAGCCTCGCTCAACGAGCCTGACAGAAACCGAAGAAGCCATGGCAGTCGCTTTTCGCCGGCATACKTTRCTGCCGCTGGATGACTGCCTTTATGCCCTGCAGGCCAGCAT
>NZ_JACSIQ010000190.1:0-590 GCF_018812105.1 Gluconobacter sp. P1D12_c | reverse complement strand
TTCACAAGAGGCTCCAGACGGCTCTGAAGCTGTTTCAGGCTCTCTCTGTCTTCCTTGGCCCGTTTGGTCGCTGTGCGGGCAACTGTGGCGCTCTGAACGGCAGGTTCATAATGCTGCTGAACGGTCTGACTGATGCGTTTTGCCACCTGCTCAGGGTCTTCCACAACACGGGTAAAAATCCCCTTCTTGAGCACCTGCGGTTCTAGGTCAGCAGGGGTCAGGTTTTTGTGCTCGGGTGCGTCCCGTTCTAGCGCCCCGTAGTAGGTTTTCAGCTTGGTGTGGGTGGCCTTGCTTCCTTCGATGCCGCGTTCCAGTCCGACAGGGCGTCCCACAACTCGCGCAAAGTCGGTCTGCATCTCGTTCAGGGCCTTGGCACCACCGAGGAACCGGCGGCAATTCAGGCGGCCTGTATCGGGGTCTTTTGGCACCACGTAGGCCGACAGGTGCGGCGTTTTTTCGTCCCGGTGAATGATGGCAGCGATCACGTTGTCCTTGCCGTGCCGCTCCTGAATCCAGCGCAACGCCTCGTTCAAATAGGGGTCACGACACGAAAGTGTACTTTACGTACGCTTAGAGTGAACCCAACAAGA
>NZ_JACSIQ010000189.1:0-591 GCF_018812105.1 Gluconobacter sp. P1D12_c | reverse complement strand
AAGGCCGTGGACGTCTGGACGCTCTTGTTCGACCACCTGTTCCCACATACCGGACAGATCATGCTAACCCGCGAAGAAATCGCCGAAAAAGTCGGAATTCGGGTCAACGAAGTTACAGCCATCATGAATGAACTGGTGAAGTTCGGTGCGATTTTCTCCGAGCGCGAAAAGGTAGCCGGTATGCGAGGGCCGGGTCTTGTCCGCTACTACATGAACCGCCACGTTGCTGAAGTAGGTAGTCGTGCTACACAAGAAGAACTTTCTACAATACCAAAGCCGGGATTTAATCTTGAAGTTATAGAAGGAGGAAAATTATGAAAACTAACGAACGATTCCATATTGCATGCCAAAATACATTTATAATTTCTCATTCAAACGACTTAGAAACTATGAAAATTTGGAAAAATCTTAAGGAATTACATGATGAAAATTTAGATGAATTTTTTGAATTTTCTATAGTGCGAGATAATGAAGTGCTTCTAGAGACACTTCGCCTTCCGAGTGATCCTTCACTCTACGAATGGTTTGTCGGTCAGCCAAATGTTCCATTACCGACAAAAAAAGAAGCTTTCTGAATATATCTGAAGAAGG
>NZ_JACSIQ010000188.1:0-592 GCF_018812105.1 Gluconobacter sp. P1D12_c | reverse complement strand
TTGGAGACGTGGGGTTTGTAGCCAAAGAATGGGATAGCGAGATCACTCGACGGCATGGTTCCATCGTCCTGCCGCTTCGCTTTCGTGAACTTCAGCGTCCAGCGCGCATGGCGATCCTTGTGCGACAGCTTTGACGGCTTGTCCTGCCAGTCTTCGGGAATACGGCCTGCCCGGAGATCGGCTTTCTCGGCGTTCGTGTTGCGCTGCTTTGGAGCCGCCACCAGCGTTGCATCCAGGATCTGGCCCGACATCGGCAGATAGCCGGCGTGCCGCAGGGTCGCGTCAAAACGGTTGAACAGACCCTCGATCGCTCCCACCTGCGTCAGGCGCTCACGGAACAGCCAGAGTGTTTTGGCATCAGGAACACGATCTGAAAGCCCCAGCCCAAGGAAGCTCATGAACGACAGGCGATCGTTGATCAGATATTCCGTCCGCTCATCAGACAAATTGTTCAACGTCTGGATCACCAGGATCTTGAACATCAGCACCGGATCAAATGGCGGTCGCCCGCCTTTGCTTCCATCTGAATAGGCCAGTGCCTTCTCCAGATCAGGACGGAACACTTCAAAATCCACAGTCCGGGAAAATGCTT
>NZ_JACSIQ010000187.1:0-596 GCF_018812105.1 Gluconobacter sp. P1D12_c | reverse complement strand
AACAAAGAAGAATGCGAAGGAAGACAACGCAAATAATCTCTATAACTTTTCACATCCTTCACAGGAAAAGAATGGTCAATATAATGGTCATGCAAACAAGTCATGATATCGTAAGGCTTTTCCCAACCGCAATAAACCTCGACCCCATTCCCAAACATATAACGAATAGCCTTGGTCTCATAACGTGCCTTCAATCGCACAGCCTTTATATTGAACAGATTTTCAAGCCTCTGTACTTCTCTCTCTATTTCTCTATATTTTTCCTTCTTTACCATATCCATAACAATCTCCGACCCTCAGTTTGTGGGGTACTGGAAACTTATTGTAGCAGATAGAAATCAATATTTGACTTGTCATAGTGTCCGACTATGACAATTACATTGTCGTCGGTCCTGCGGAGCTTCAAAGATACCAGTCTGCAAGCTCCTGAAAGGCGTCCTGATTAGCTTCGAAGTATTCGGAATCCGGAACCTCAATAGGAGGCTCATCAAGCTCTACGGGGTCTTGTAGACGCTCTATGTCGAGAACCTTTGACAGCATCCCATCTTCTAAGACGCTACCCCCACCTCTACCCATGTGAGATATCGTGTAAGTGT
>NZ_JACSIQ010000186.1:0-599 GCF_018812105.1 Gluconobacter sp. P1D12_c | reverse complement strand
AAGTACAGAGGCTTGAAAATCTGTTCAATATAAAGGCTGTGCGATTGAAGGCACGTTATGAGACCAAGGCTATTCGTTATATGTTTGGGAATGGGGTCGAGGTTTATTGCGGTTGGGAAAAGCCTTACGATATCATGACTTGTTTGCATGACCATTATATTGACCATTCTTTTCCTGTGAAGGATGTGAAAAGTTATAGAGATTATTTGCGTTGTCTTCCTTCGCATTCTTCTTTGTTTTTGGATTACATAGAAAGCAGGGGATATGGTTTTTTAAGATTCAACGAATATTTGAACGATGACGAGGATGATTTTTGTTACGAGTGTGTTTTTGTTAATGACAATAAAGATGAGATACGCCTTTGGGTTAAAGATTTAGAAGAATGTGACAAGGATGGTTTGTATTCGAGTATCGATAATTTAGATTTGGAAAATTGTACGTCTGATGATTTTAAAAGAAGACTCTCAACGATTTGCGAGAAATTTTTTGGATCGTTGTCATGAGTTATCAATTCGCACATTTTGAGATGCTGAGTCGTAAAGTGCTTGTAAAGCCTTCCGACAAGGCAACGAAGTCTAAGAAGTGGAATATTAAAGAGA
>NZ_JACSIQ010000185.1:0-599 GCF_018812105.1 Gluconobacter sp. P1D12_c | reverse complement strand
TCTCCGCGTGATTCCTTCGCTTCCTTAACCTCTGGAACGTATTCTAAACCACCAGCAGGAAGCCTGAAGCGTCGCCTGTCTTCCTGTTCCGAACGACACGCAAAACGCAGATTCTCATCAGCAGAATAATCCCGAGCTATAAGCCCAAGGTGCTTGCAGTCAGCAGATATCAGCCAGCAGATATCATCAACAGACCACCCCAGATGGAACACATGCCCAAGCCATGAACGAGGATAATACCCCCCATCATATGACTGAGCTTTGATGACCCTTTGGGCCTCTAATTTCGTATATGAACGACCTACGGATTCCATCCGAGACCACCAGTCTTGGCGGTCTTGTGTTGAACCATCGCCATCAGTTGTGTTATAATACTGATGTGGGTCGGGTTGTGACGTTCCTGCGTCATGAGCCTTCTCCTAACCTATCGGGCTTCTTCGATGTAATCCGCCAAGATATCCATCGATTTAACCTCGACTCACATTCTACCATAAAAATCAGATTATCAAGAACCATCCCACACAGATGGCCTACGGCCACACTACGTGGCTCCCGCTCTGCGCTCGCTCTGTGATGCAGGACACAGCAAATCTGAGCTA
>NZ_JACSIQ010000184.1:0-602 GCF_018812105.1 Gluconobacter sp. P1D12_c | reverse complement strand
ATAGATGAGGCTACACGGAGAAATCCGGATGCCTGTTTGCATGTAGAAAATCCAGGCAAGCCGGTTCTCGTTTTTGGTCAGGATTTAGAAGATCTTGAGCGTGAGCATGAGCAGGCTTGCGATGGTGCTGTTGATGTTCAGAAGAATGGCAAGAGCAGGAAAATCAGAAGCACTCAAAATACTATGGCGTGCATTGTTCTGTCTTGGCCAGGTGAGATGGATGCCGATTGTAAGCGTTGGCAAGCTCGGTCGGTCAAGTGGTTGCAGGACACGTATGGGGACCAGTTGAAGACAGTCATCAGGCATGATGATGAGGCTTTTCCTCATCTTCATGCTTTCATCGTTCCTKATGATTTGAAGGCGATCAGCTTACATCCTGGGGATAGTGCAAAGCAGAAGGCCAAGGCGGATGGGTTATCTCCAAAGGAACAAAATGAAGCCTATAAGCAATCGTTTAGAGATTGGCAGGACAGTTATTGGGATAAGGTCGGGAAGCCTTCTGGCTTAACTCGTATTGGTCCAGGTCGTAGGCGTTTAACTCGGGACCAGTGGAACCAGGAGAAGCAACAAGCCAAGGCTTTAGCTATTGCTCTGGCTGATGG
>NZ_JACSIQ010000183.1:0-603 GCF_018812105.1 Gluconobacter sp. P1D12_c | reverse complement strand
CACCGCCTTCAGTAATCCCTGTACCGTGCGACCACCCTGAAACTGGAACGCGTTCAGGAATGGACCAATGGCAGGACGAAGAGAGCGATGCCGGTTGATCAGTTCGGCCGTGCGATCAATGGTCTCTGGAGCTGTCAGGGTTTCAGCCCTGCCGATGGCGTCCTGGAGGCGGGGCCAGTCAATTCCCGTAATGGCAGACAGTGAATCAACGCCCTGATCACGGGCCTCAATCAGATGACGGCAAGAGGTTGTCAGCAGACGAAGCTGGGCCTGCAACGATCGCATGGTGACAATCGCTTTGTCACGGATCCGGTGCTCGGCACGGCGCATCATGCTTCCGAGGAGTTTGTCCATCATTGTGAGGGCCGCGTCGGTTAGAACCTCCTCAAGTCGGACCCCGGCTGCCACCAGAATGGCGTAACGACGGGATGACCGAAGCTCGGCCAGATGCTGGGGCGTAATCCGGGCAGCTTCTTCGCTCAAACGGTCAAAGGCCACACGCGGTATGGTCGTGGCGCGAGCGCTGTCGAGGTTCAGGGATCGTACACACTCCAGGCGTTCCAGCAATCGCAGGATATTGCGCGCGGCTGGTGACAAGGGCGG
>NZ_JACSIQ010000182.1:0-606 GCF_018812105.1 Gluconobacter sp. P1D12_c | reverse complement strand
CGTTGAGGCTGTTCTGCTGAGAGTTCGATAGACAGTTGGCCGAGAAATAGAAAACAGTTCTGAAAGATCGCTGATGGAGTAATCGCCGGTATCATACATCCGGCGAAGCTCTTTTTGCTGACGTTCAGAAAGCTTGGGTTTCTTTCCGCGTAGTTTACCTTTGTCGCGTGCAACGGCCATCCCTTCACGAGTACGCATCCGGATCAGATCGGCTTCAAACTCCGCGAAAGTCGCAAGGATGTTGAAGAACAACTTGCCCATTGGATCAGACGGATCGTGAATACTGTTCCCAAGTTGAAGCTTCACGCCACGGGATGCCAGGCTGTCGCCAATAAGCCGTGCATCAGGGACAGAGCGGGCCAGTCGATCAAGCTTTGGTACGACCAAAGTATCGCCACTACGAACAGCCGCCAGTGCCTGGTCAAGGCCGGCCCTTTCCCGGTTCGTGCCGGTGAAGCCCTTGTCGGTGTAAATACGATCGGCAGAAACACCGAGTTTGAGCAGTTCCTGATGCTGGGCCGCGAGATCCTGTTTGTCCGTCGAGCAGCGGGCATAGCCGATCATTATGTGTGTCATACGGGAAAGTGTAACGTATAAGGCCCCATG
>NZ_JACSIQ010000181.1:0-606 GCF_018812105.1 Gluconobacter sp. P1D12_c | reverse complement strand
CACCAAGGCTTCAATGACAGTGACCGACGGCAGGAGAATGCTTCGGCGACGCATCTCGTCAATCAGGATCGCAGCCATGCGGGATGGCTGGGTCACATGATGTGCAATTGGCATCGCGAAACCGGTCATGTCATGAAATGCCGACCGATCGAAGGTTCGGTAGCCATAACGCTTCATCAGGTGGGCCAGATGGGATCGACGGGTTTCGTCACGACGTCCGTAATGGGACCAGAGCCCAGGGGACAGGTCGAGCTGCCGCGCAACAAATGACAGAATGGGAGCCGGTGGTGTTTCACCAGATTCCAGCACCCGTCCCGGCCAGCGCATGTAGAGCATGACCATCGTGAAACCCAATCGGGAGGTTTCTCCGCGGCGGGTTGCGATCAGATCGAAGTCATCCTGGCTGAGTGTAAAATGTCTCGTGATCTCGCGATCATCGACAGAAGGCTCGTAATGTCGGGCGAGAGCTTCACGGGTCAGAAGACGGCGCCGCGCCATGATCGGATGTCTCCTTCATGTGTCCGGAAGGGGATCGTTGGACGGACTGTCCCGGACAAGTGCAACACGTCATGGAATACAGCCGTGTGCTGTGTCTCATAAAGGTGG
>NZ_JACSIQ010000019.1:0-20025 GCF_018812105.1 Gluconobacter sp. P1D12_c | reverse complement strand
ACCCAATCATCCCTGGACGAACGGTCAGGTTGAGCGGATGAACCRGACAATCAAGGAAGCAACCGTCAAACGCTTCCATTACGACAGTCATGAGCAATTAAGGACACACCTCAACGACTTCATGGCAGCCTATAATTTCGGGCGAAGGCCCAAGACCCTTAGTGGCCTCACACCTTACGAATATGTCTGCAAAATATGGACTTCAGAGCCAGAAAGATTCATCATCAATCCAACCCATCAAACCCTGGGACTAAACAGCTAGCCGGTTGTGTGACTACCTGTCGGATTTTCGACCTCAAAACTTAAGAGGCAGACATTTTCTCTAATCCTGGAGCCGTTCAACTCAGACACGATCAACCCCCTTAGAAGATCAGGACCGAACATCAGATGGGTATGAAGGCAGCCAGTTCTTCCGGTGTGCCCTTTGGAAAGGTTTGCCGCAAAAGATCTAAAAACGACGATACGCGAACGCTGAGCAATCGTCGTGATGGATAGAGCGTCCATAGCGCCGTCGGCGGCAGATCGACATCCCCCCAGGAGACAAGTCTTCTGGCTGCCAAATCGCGGCAGACCAAGGAATAGGGAAGCACCGCGGCACCGACGCCGGTCATTACCGCATCCCGGACCATCATAGTCGAGGAGAGCCGAAGGATCGGGTCGAAGGCGATGTGCGATTGCGCGCCACCGCTTTCCACCGTCCATCTCTTCTCGTCACCCGAACCACGCAGAACAGCGCGAACACTCTGACCGTCCAAGGGCCTGTCAAGTTGGGGGCTCGCCACCACAACGAGCCGGTCGCGTAGGAAGACGCGGCCAATCAGGCCAGCGTCGACCTTGGGATTAACCCGGATCACGAGGTCATAGCCCTCTTCGATCATATCGACCTCTCGATCATCAGTCGTCACCTCCAGTTGAACCTCCGGGTATTTCAAGGCGAACTCCGCCGCAAGTTTGCCCATCGCTATTTGCGAGAACAGAAGGGGGGCGCTGATGCGCAGGCGACCCCGTGGCGTCTCACTGCCTGACGCGATCATCTTCGCCGTGTCATCGAGTTCACTGAGCAGGGCATGCGCTCTCTCGAACAGCCTGCGCCCCTCATCAGTGAGTTTGATCATGCGACCGCCGCGTTCAAACAGGCGCAGGTTCAAGGCCTCTTCCAATTCCGTGACGCGACGGGACAGCGTGGCCTTGGGGCGACCGGCGGCGCGGGAGGCGCGGCCGAACCCACGGTGTTTGGCAACAAGAGTGAAGTCAGCGAGCGCCAGAAGATCCATGTGTTCCCCCCATGAGACAGACTGTTTAAATATACCGACTATTGGCGCGGATGTGGATCGCTGATCTTGGTCTCAGCCAGAAGGCTTAACCAGGAGAGCAAATCAATGACCATTCTTGTCACCGGTGCCACCGGCCGCGTCGGCCGCAACGTCGTCGAGCAACTCACCAAGCGCGGCGCCAACGTTCGCGTTCTGACCCGAGATCCAGCCAAGGCCAATATCAATGGAAATGTCGAGGTGGTGAAGGGCGACCTTCTTGATCTTGACGCACTGCGCAGCGCCTTCATTGGGGTGCGCACGCTGTTCTTATTGAACGCGGTGACAGGCGACGAATTCACTCAGGCGCTTATCACGCTGAACGTCGCCCGTGAATCTGGAGTGGAGCGGGTCGTCTACCTGTCAGTGTTCGATGCCGACCGTGCCGTCAACGTCCCGCACTTCGCGGTGAAGTACGGCGCCGAGCGGATACTCGAAGCCATGGGGTTCAGCGCTACGATCCTGCGTCCGACCTACTTCATCGACAACGAGGTCATGATCAGGGACGTGATCCTAAACCATGGCATCTACCCGATGCCGATCGGTGCAAAGGGTGTCGCCATGGTGGACGCGCGCGACATCGCAGAAGTCGCCGCGATCGAACTGATCCGTCGCGACACCGCGCCGGGTAAATTACCGATTGAGATCATCAACATCGTCGGTCCCGATACGCTGACGGGCGCTGACCTTGCCGCAATCTGGACTGAAGTGCTGGGCCGTCCAATCGCCTATGGCGGCGACGAGCCGAGCGGGTTTGAGACGAACATGGGAACGCTCATGCCGAAATGGATGGCCTATGAGATGCGCCTGATGGCCGAGCGTTATGTCAGCGACGGTATGATTCCCGAGGCAGGCGACGTCGAACGTCTGACGAAGCTGTTGGACCGCCCGCTGCGCACTTACCGTGATTACGTGGTGGGACTTGCTGGCTGATCCTGATGAGGTAACGAGGTTTCATCTGTCCAGCGGTGGCGCCTTATTGCGCCCCGTTGGAGACAGACAGGTGAGCGCCTGTGTTGTCACGCGGTCAGGTCAGCTAACCGTAAGAGATGTTCTCAACTGCGAGGCCTGCTACAAAGGTGGAAACAGCAGGTCCGCTTCCGCCTTCATGTCAGTCATTCAGTCTGCCAATCTTATTCCCCCAGAGCGGACAGTCCGCCGGCACAGCGAACTGATGTCGTTTGCGTTTGAAAGGGACGTCCTCCGGCAGGTATCGGCTTGAAGCGCTGGAATTTCGTCATGCGACCTTTTCCTGCCGGACTCGGATATTAGCGATCCACCTCTCCAACGTTTCGATTTCCGTTTGGATGACACTCGGCGCGGGAATACGCGGGTTAATCTCGCCGGGCTGGCTGTGGAGTAGTGCCGAGCATCGGCCAAAGGCCTCTCGCATCGTCGTGCAATCATCATCGGTGAGAACCAACAGAGCGCCGGACGATCGCGCACCAAAACACCGACCGCCTGTCGATCTCTGGCGGTCTTCCGCCGTCTCTTGTCCCGCCAAATCCCAGATCGTCCCGGTTAATCCCGGCCTCTTTCTAGTTCCAATCCTTCCTTCCCCTGACACAGATCATAAGGAGAGTCATGAGCGATCTGGATCGCATCTTCAGTCTCTTCACAGAGCCTGAATCAGATTTCTCAACTCAAATCATTGGGTCCCGAGCCTAAATTCAATGCGGCCTAGGCATCCGAAGAAATCAAAGAAAATTGCGAGGTGGCCGAGAATCTCGTTGCGAATCCAGCATGAGCATGTTCAGTTGTCCAGACAACTGAACAGGTTGCAGGATTTTTGATGACACCCCCTCCTTTGTACCGCCAGATGGCTGACCGTCTCAGAGAACAGATTTCGGTCAGCAGCCCGGGTGAGCGCCTCACCAGTGAACCCGTTCTGGCGGCCAGGTGGGGTGTCAGCCGCTTTACGGTGTCCAAAGCCATCGAAGAGCTTGTGGCCGAAGGGCTGGTCGTGAGGAGACAGGGCAGCGGAACTTTCGTGGCCAGTGCGCCCCTGCGCAAGCAGCCCGGCCTTCTCACCAGCTTTACCGAGGCTGTCACGGCCGCGGGTCACGCCGCCTCTCACCAGCTTTTATCGTTCGATATGTGGCCAGGCCGTGGTATGCCGCCGTTCGAGATCGACGAACCGTCGGTCATCATGGATCGTCTGCGTTATGTGGACGGTGTTCCTGTGGCACGCCACAATTCTGTTGTTCCACTGACTGTCGTCAAACAGACCGGACTGACAGAAGAAATATCCAGACGTTCCGACTTTTCATTCTATGGCTTTCTGGCGGAGAAAAACTCTCCTGTTGTGAGCGCCAAGGAGCGGCTGAACGCACGGCTGGCGACCGAAGATGAGAGAGGTCTTCTCTCTCTCCCGGCTGGTGCCGTCGTGATCGTCATTTATCGACAGTCTTTTAATGAAGCCGGACAGCTTCTGGACATGGTCGAGGCTATCTACGACGCACGTCGTTATTATTACGAAACAAATCTTCAGCGTAACAATAACCTTCAGAAAAAAGGTTCGTCTGATGCTGAAACCACGAACGATACGGGCTCTTCAGGTGGCCCTGGCCTTGACTTTGACAGGCAGCGCAAGCCTACCGCGAGACGCCGCCGCCCATCCGGGAAATAAGCACAGCGCCGTTCTGATCATTGGTCAGGGCGGTCTGGGCGATCAGTCTTACAACGATCTGGGGCATCGCGGCTTTACGCAAGGACTTGCCCAGACCGGACTGACGGGGCGGGTGGTGGAAACGTCCTCGGTCGTCGCCGAGGGTGGCACCATTCTGCGCCAGGCCGCATCGTCTGGCGCAGGACTGGTCGTGGACCTTGAATATTCCCATAGCGGCATTCTTCAGGACGTGGCCCGGGATTTTCCGGAATGTCATTTTGTCATTCTCAATCAGGTCGCGAGTGGCTCCAACGTCACTTCAGTACTGTTCGAGGAACAGCAGGGATCTTTTCTGGCGGGCGTTCTGGCTGCGGGTGTCGTCAGACAGGCTCATCTCCCGGGACTGGAGCATCATCAGGAACTGGGGGTCATTGGAGGCACCCGTTCCGTTGGCATCGACAAGTTCATCGCGGGCTTCGTGCAGGGCGCTCATAGCGTCGATCCAGAACTTCCCGTCCGAATTTCCTATGCCAACACTTTCAGCGACCCAGCCAAGGGGCTGGAGATGGCCCATGTCATGTATGACGGCGGCGTCGGGATCATTTACGCCGTGGCCGGAACAACCGGCGTAGGTGTCATCCATGCTGCGGCACAGAGCGGCCTGTATGCCATCGGGGTGGATCAGGATGAAGACGGGCTTGCGCCCGGCCATGTCCTGACCAGCATGCTCAAACACACCGAAGTCGCGCTTGAGCGCGTCGTCACCGATTACGCGCATGGCAGGCTGGCGGGTGGCTCCGTGGTGCATATGGGGCTGGGCGAAGACGGGATCGGGCTGACGGAGATGCATTATACCCGCGATCTCATTCCTTCCACTGTCCTTCAGAGTGTCATAACGGCCCGTGAGGATATCGTTTCCGGACGTGTGCATGTCTGGAACGTTGTCACCCAGGGCTATCCGGATTTCATGCGATGACCGGACTTTCTCAACCCCGCATCACATTGCGCAACATCACGCGCGTCTTCGGCTCACACCGGGCGAATGACGGCATCTCGCTGGAGATCGAACGCGGAAGCATCCACGCCTTTCTCGGAGGCAACGGGGCGGGCAAGACAACGCTCATGAAGATGCTTCAGGGGCTGGAGCAGCCTGACAGCGGCGAAATCCTGTTCGATGGCGTTTCCGTTTCGCTCAGTTCCCCGCAGGATGCATTCCGCCATGGCGTCGGAATGGTCCAGCAGGAGTTTTCGATCATTCCGCAGCTCACTCTTCTGGACAATCTGATCCTGGGCGCGGAACCGCGGGGGCGCTGGGGGCAGATTGACCGTCAAAAAGCCCTGCAGGACGCAGACCATCTGGCAGCGCTGGCCGGTGTCTCGATCGACTGGTCCCTGCAGGCCGGGGATGCCCCGCTGCATGTCCGCCAGATCGTGGAGATCCTCCGCGGGCTGTACCGGGGTAGCGACATCCTCATCCTTGACGAGCCCAGCGCGGTCCTGCCGCGCGAGCAGGTTCAAAACCTGCTGTCGCTGATGTGCAGCCTGCGCGACAGGGGGCACACGCTCATTTTCATCAGCCATAAACTCGATGAAGTTCTCGCCGTATCCGACCGCATGAGCATCCTGCGCGAAGGGCGCCATGTCGCGACCCTTCCCCGGGAAGGCGCCACGCATGATCTCCTGATCCGGCACATGACAGGCGAGGCTCCGCGCCCCGCACCCCGTCCCTGCAAAAAAATCGGCAGTCCGGTGCTTGAAGTCAATGCCCTGTCCATTCGCGATCCCCGTGGCGTGATGCGGGTCAGGGATGCGTCCCTCAGACTGTGCGAAGGGGAAATCCTGGGGATCGGGGGCCTCCCTGATGCAGGACAGCTGGAGCTTCTCGAATGTCTTGCCGGACTGCGTCTACAGGAGAGTGGCCGCATCCTCCTGAAAAACCAGCCGATCGAACGTAGCACGCCCCATACCAGACGCACCGTGGGACTGGGCTATCTGAGCGCGGACCGGGCGACTGAGAGCCTGTGCCTGCAGGCTTCCCTGCAGGACAACGCCATTGCCGGACGTCACAACGTGATGCCTTTCTCCCGCTGGCAGATGCTGCGGCCGGCATCCATCAGCGCGCATGTCCATGCCCTGCTCGACCGTTTCGGGGTGCGCCGGTCGGATGATCTTCTGGCGGCGGGGCATCTGTCTGGCGGGAATCAGCAGCGTCTGGCCATGGCCCGCGAGCTCGATGCCGGTCCCTGCGTCCTTCTCGTCGCGCAGCCGACCCGTGGTGTGGATCTGGCCGGTATCCACGTCATTCACAGCCTGCTTGTGAAATTTGCGGAAGACGGAGGGGCAGTCATTCTGATTTCGGAAGAAGAAGCGGAGCTCCAGACACTTTCCACGCGCCGTATGACACTGCACGACGGCATTCTCATGTCCGCGACGGAGCTTGCCGCATGAAGGGGCGTCTTTCCTCCCATATCGGCCCGATCGCAGGAGCTCTCCTTGCCGCGATGGTCGTCATCGGCCTGTGCGGTTTCAACCCGTTCGAAAGCCTGATCCTTATCTTCAGGTCCGCGCTGGGCAGCCCGGCCGCAATCGCCCAGACATGCAGCAGCGCGGCCCCTCTGGTCCTGCTTGGTCTTGCGACCGGCATCTGCTTCCGCAGCGGCGTTTTCAACGTAGGACTGGAAGGATGCTTCGTCCTTGGCGGCCTCGCCGCTGCAGTCACTGCCGGACATTGCAGCACACTCCCCGCTCCTCTTGCCATCTTGTTTCCACTTCTCGCGGGGAGTGTCGCGGGGTCGCTCTGGATGCTGGTTCCCGCGTGGTTGGTGATTTTCCGCAATCTCGACGATGTCGTTACCACGCTCATGGTCAACTTCGTGGCCCTGGATCTGGGGGCATGGCTGGTCGAGCGCTTTTTCCTCGCGCCCGGATCGGCCAATTCGGCCACGGCGATGATCCCGGCAGTGACCCATCTGCCAGATGTCGGCTTTCCCGGCCTCAACCTGTCTTTCATCATTTCCATCATCTGCGTTGCGCTTTACGCGGCATGGTGCAGCAGAGGAACGCTTGGATATGAAACCCGCATCGTCGGGTGGAACAGGCGTTTCGCACGCGCAACCGGTTTCGGGGTCCGGCGGATCCTTGTCTCCGCCATGCTGCTGAGCGGCGGGATCGGCGGTCTGGCAGGGGCGGTCCATGCTCTGGGAACAGTCCATCAGTATGTGACAGGCTTTTCTGCGGAATACGGTTTTCTGGGGCTGACCGTCGCCATTCTTGGCGATAACCGGGCTCCGGGTATCTTTCTTGCCTCCCTTCTGCTGGCCATGCTGGTTGTCTCCGGGATCGGTATCCAGCTCATCAGCGATGTCCCCGAGGAAGTGACACGTCTGATCGAGGCCTCGTTCATCATTTTCGCCTCGGTACGCTTTACGGGCTTTGGCCGCCGCCTCCGCGACTGGCGGAAAGGCTGCGCCCGATGAACGCGTTTCTTCAGGGCTGCCTGCTGCAGACGACGCCTCTCCTGCTGACCTCGCTGGGTGGAGCATTCTGCCGGACGGCCGGGCTGGTGAATGTCGGTCTGGACGCTTTTATCCTCGTCGGAGCGATGGCCGCGGAAGTCACGGGGGCGGCAACGCATTCCGCGCTCCTCGGCACGGCCGCAGGGGCGCTGGCCGGAGCTTGCGGCTGCGTCCTGATGGGGAGCGTCATCACCGGACTGGGCGCGAACCCGATCGTCACAGGGCTGGGCTTCAACCTGTTCTCCCATGCCCTGTGCCGGCTGCTGGTCAAAACCGCCTTTGGTGTTTCGGGGCTTCTGCTGCTGGCATCATGCCCAAAACTTCCGGCGTTTTCACTGCCACTGCTCGGCTCCGTCGACATCCTGACACTGCTCGCCTGGGCTCTGGTTCTGGTCATGACCTGGTTCCTCGACCGGACACGGCTTGGACTGCACCTGTCAGCAGCGGGGAGCGCACCCGCCATGGCCCGGACCGTCGGGATTTCGGCGCCCCGGATGCTGCTGTTCTCGACCGTCGTGGCCGGAGCGCTCTGCGGTCTGGCGGGCGCGGATCT
Organism: Gluconobacter sp. P1D12_c; assembly: GCF_018812105.1. NCBI lineage: Bacteria > Pseudomonadati > Pseudomonadota > Alphaproteobacteria > Acetobacterales > Acetobacteraceae > Gluconobacter > Gluconobacter sp. P1D12_c. Next base: position 12,039 of record NZ_JACSIQ010000019.1, on the reverse strand, counting down.
GAGCCTCGGGATCGTCGGGGCCTTCAGCGACGATATCTCGTCCGGCCGGGGTTATGTGGCACTTGCCGCGTTTTACATCGGCCGGAACCGCCCTTTTCCGACCGCACTGACATGCCTTTTCCTGACTGCCCTCGAAGAGCTGGCGACCCGTGCCCAGGTCCTGAACATCCCGGTCTCTCTGGCGCAGGCATTTCCCTACATTTCTGTGCTTGTCCTGATGATTCTGCAAACCCTCCGGACCAGACACAGACACGGAGGTACCCTGTCGTGACATCCCGTCCTGTAACCGCCCTCCTTCTGGTGGACGTCATCAATTCGTTCTTTCGCCCCGGCGATCCGAACTACTACACGCAGGCCGATCAGGTCCTCGAACCAATCCGCCAGCTTCTCGACAAGGCCCGCGCATCCGGCACGCTTGTCGTTCATACGGCGGAACGTCATCGGGAAGGCATCTACGATTTCGAATGGGCCAAGCTTCCGGTTCATCACATCGAGGGCGACGACACCATTAACTTCGTGGAAGGTTTCGGTCCCCGCCCCGGTGAGCCGGTCGTGCATAAACGCCGTTACAGCGCTTTCTATGCCACGGACCTGGCCCTTATGTTACGAGAACAGAATGTTTCCCGTCTGGTCATTGTAGGCGTCAAAACCAACTGCTGCATCCGCGCTACGGTTCAGGATGCGTTTGCGGGTGGCTTTGAACCCGTTGTTGTCCGGGAAGCAACCAATTCCAACAGACCCCATCTGGAAGAGGCGTCCCTGGAGGATATCTGGCGTTATTTCGGCCAGGTTGTACCGCTGTCAGAGGGGCTGGAGCTCCTGGCATGAAAAACGTTGTCATTCTCGGCTATGCGAGCCTCGATCACGTTATCGCCTTGGACGGACCGGCAGTGCCCGGCCAGACGACACGGATCACGGAGCGCCGAAAAGACGCGTGGAACAGGATGGGCGGTGCGCCGTGGTTCATCGCCCGGATACTTGAACAGGCCGGCGGCTGCCAGACGGTGCCGGTCACCTGGATCGGGAATGATCTCAGCGGAGAATATTATCTCTCCGCCATGAAAGAGATCGGGGCGTCCACGGCGGGCATCCGGGTTATTCCCGGAGGGCGGACGCCTGTCACGCTGATGGTCTACGAGCCTTCGGGCGAGGCTATCTGCCTCTACGATCCCCTCCCCGCGGCAGGCGACACGCGCCCTTCGCTGGAGGCCGGATACCGGGACCTGATTGCGCAGGCCGACTGGCTCGTTCTCACGATTGCCCCCGCGGATGCCACGCTCGCCGCTCTGGAAAACTGCCGGAGCGATGCGAAAGTCGCGTGGGTTGCCAAGAAAGATGCGCACGCCCTGCCGCCCCATCTTCTGGAGCGGATCGTGCAGCGCGCCGACATCATTTTCTGCAGTGAAACCGAAGGAAGCACCATTCGCGACGCGCTGGCCGGTACGCAGGCAAAACCGGATCTGATCCTGGTCGAAACTTATGGCCGGCGCGGCTCCTCCTTGGAGATCCGGGGCGAACGAACGCTGCTGCAGCCTCCTGCGACGCTGCCCGTGCTGGACCCGTGCGGAGCCGGGGACACCCTCGCTGCGGGAACGCTTTCCTGCCTCATCCGCGACGCCGGATCCCCGGAAACCGCGCTGAGACAGGGCATGCAGGATGCCTATCACCTTCTCAGCCAGAGACAGAATAGCGAGGAAAAGGAATAGATGACGAAAACACCGGAAGAAAAACGCGCCTGGTATATCGGAGCGAAAGAAAGCCAGGTGGCCGATGTCGCCATCCTGATCGGGGATCCCGGGCGGATCGACCGGATTGCGCTGCATCTGGACGATGTCGAACGTATCCCGGTCAACCGTGGCCTTCAGACCATCTCCGGCACGCGCAACGGTTGCCGCATTACCGCCAGCGCATTCGGCATGGGCGCCCCGATCGCCGTTGTCGTCATGGAAGAGTTGCGGGCGCTCGGTGTGCGCTCCTTCCTGAGGATCGGCACCGCGATGGCGGCAGGCGGCCGGTCTCTGGGGGATTTCGTTCTCGCGGACTCTGCCCTGCGGCGGGAAGGAACGTCGGACAGCTATGCGCCACCCGGCTACCCTGCTGTCTCCGATCCGGAGCTGAACGCGATCATCCTGAAGCATCTCGCCCAGCAGGAACGCCCGTTCGGAACCGGCATGTTCGCCAGTTACGACGGCTTTTATTCCCAGATGTTTGACCTGCCCGGTTCGCGGGGTGGCGTGCGTGACGCGCTTCTGAGCGACATCGAGAAATTCGGACTGATTGGCGCGGATATGGAGACATCCGCCCTGCTGGTCGCAGGTCGCATGCTGGGCGCACGCACATCAAGCCTGTGCGTCGCAACCGTCGATCCCATGACCCAGAAGAAACTCGACACCGAAGAAATGGCTATCGCCGAAAAAGACCTTTTCGAAATCGCAATAGAATCCCTCTATTCTTCCACTTTGCAGGAAACACGATAATGGCCGACATCGTTGAACAGTACTTCGATCTGCTGATCGCCCGCCTCGGACATGTCCGCGATACACAAAACACTGCCATTCACGAGGCTGCGAAGCTCTGCGCGGACAGTATTGCGGCGGACAAACTCGTCTTCACATTCGGAACGGGCCACGGTGCCCTGCCGGCGATCGAGACTTTTCCCAGAACGGGCACGATCTCGGGTTTTCGCCCGATCGTTGAGAGCAGCATGATTTCTTTCCATCGGGTCCTCGGAGACCAGGGCGCCCGCCAGTATCGCTTCATCCATGCCGTGGAAGGTTACGGCAAGGCCATCCTGGATGCGCACCATCTCGATCCGGCCGACACACTGGTCCTGTTTTCCCATTCCGGCATCAATGCTGTCATCCTCGATATGGCTCTGGAAGCCAAGGCAAAAGGGATGAAGGTCATCGGCGTCACGTCCCTTCCCCATTCTTCCAACACGAAGTCGCGCCACTCTAGCGGCCAGCGCCTGTTTGAAGTGGCCGATGTCGTGATCGACACGGGCGTGCCGAAATCTGACGCCTCCCTCAGGATCGATGGCCTGAAGGCGCCGGTGGGGGCGAGTTCGACCAGCATCACCATCGCCATCGCCCATGCGCTCGTCTCCGCGACCGCAGAAGAGCTCGTGTCACGCGGGGTCGAGCCGTTCGTGATGATCAATCCAAACACCGAGCACAAGGAAGAGGCCACGCGCCAGAACGACCGCAACTACGCCGAACTGTGGAGACGCCTGCGGGCACGAAGCTGACTGTCGTACTCCTGATCGGAAGAAAACCATGAAACGAGAGCTTTTCATCGATGGCATGTGGGTCCCTCCCCTTGAGGGCGGCTACCACAACGTCATCGACCCCGCGACAAACGAAATCACTGGCGCAACCGCCATCGCGACCATGTCCGACCTGGAAAAGGCCGTGCAGGCAGCCCACAGGGCCTTTCCGGTCTGGGCCGGGATGATGCCGGACACCCGAGGCGTCATTCTGCATCGCGCCGCCAGCCTGATCGACGAGCGCGTCGATCACATCGCGGGTCTGCTCACCCGTGAACAGGGAAAGCCTCTGCCGGATTCCAGAAAGGAAATCCTATTCGGGGCCGAGGTCCTTCGGTACTACGCCGAAGAGGGACGCCGGATGGGTGGCACGCTGCGCCCCTCGATCCGCCCCGATATCCGCTGCATCGTGACAGGTGCTCCGGTAGGCGTCGTGGCCGCGATCGTACCCTGGAATTATCCGGTCGATCTGTATGCGTGGAAAATCGCGCCTGCACTGGCGGCCGGCTGCACCATGGTCGTCAAGCCACCGCCGGAAACGCCGCTGGCAATCGCAGCAGTGATTGACTGTCTGGTGGATGCCGGTCTTCCCCCCGGTGTGCTGAACGATATTCCCGGTGACGGACCGACCATCGGGGCGGCGCTGGCGGCACACCCCCGGATCTCCCTGATCTCCGCCACGGCGTCCGTGCCCGCGGGCCAGGCGATCATGCGGGCAGCCGCGGGCAATCTCAAACGCGTGGCGCTGGAACTGGGCGGGCAATGCCCCTTCATTGTGCTGGACGACGCAAATATCGAGGAAGCCGCCGCCGCCGCCGCACGGCGCAGTTTCTCCAACATGGGGCAGATCTGCATTGCCGTGAACCGTATCTTTGTCTCGCACAAGGTTCACGACCGCTTCATGGATGCCCTTGTCAGCATTACCAGCGGCATCGCTCCACGCCCCGGGATGGAGAGTGGTGCGGTTTATGGTCCCGCGATGAACGACAGTGTGCGTGTGCGAACCCAGAAACATGTCGATGATGCCGTGCATCTCGGCGCGCGTCTACTGTGCGGCGGCCATAACCTGACGGGTTTGGAATACGGCAACGGCTTCTTCTACAGCCCGGCTGTTCTTGATGACGTCCCGGTGGATGCGCTGGCCATGACACAGGAAAGTTTCGGCCCCGTCGCTGCCGTTCGGTCTTTCGAGACCGATGGGGAAGCCCTGAAGCTGGCCAATATGCTGCCGTTCGGTCTGGCGGCCTATGTTTATGGGCAGGATCTGGATCGTGCCTGGGCTCTGGCGGACCAGATCGAAGCCGGAGGCATCGGCATCAACGTGAACGATGTCAGTGAGCTTCAGGCTCCGTTCGGAGGCTGGAAAATGAGTGGGTTCGGGCGGGAACTGGGCGTCGAAGGCCTGGAAACCTACCGGGAGAGCCGTCACGTTCGGATGAAGGTCCGGCCGCGTACCATCTTCTAGTACCAAGGGAAGAAATTTCCTTTAACTCCTTGTATTTGTTCCGGTTACGTAATGTTTTTATTCCGAGGAGATCCGAAAATGCGTCCCACAATCCTGTTTTTTCTCCCAGTCTGTGCCCTGATCCCCCTGACGGCGGCTGAGGCAAAGCCCCAGCTGAGCGGCAAGACGGCGCAGAATACGCCCCACGCCACCAAGGCATCCCCAGGCCTCCCTCCTCACAGCCGCCCGGCGAAGGCGCAGGCCCTCGCCAAAACCACGCCCGAGCAGATCACCGTGACGGCGGATAGCACGACTGCCACGAACGGAGTGACGGGTCCGGGGCTTGGAGCGGGGCTGATCCGGCGTGAAACCGAAGCAAGATCGATCAGCACCGTCTCATCGGACTTCATCCAGAAACAGTCTCCCGGGACAAGCGCCGTGCAGCTCGTAAAGATGCTGCCTGGCGTCAATATCGGAGGGTCGGATCCGATAGGCCTTTCCGATCAGTCAACGATTTCGATCCGTGGCCTCGGGCAGGATGAAATCGGATATGTCATGGAAGGCATCCCGCTTAACGATAGCGGTATCTATATTCAGGATGCATCGGAATGGGCTGATTCCGAGAATATCAAGTCAATCTCGATCGCCCAGGGTTCAGCTGGACTGACAGACCCGGTCTATACTTCTGCGGGTGGTGTCATGACTGTAGGGATCCGTGACCCCTCCAAAAAATTTGGCGTCTTCGCAGATGGCGCATACGGAACATTTACGACGAACCGGGATTTCATCCGCGTGGATACGGGTGAAATCGCCAATAGCGGCGTTGCAGCGTTCGTGTCGTTCTCGGGCGCGTCCAGCCAGAACTCTCATGGGCCCGGCTGGAATCATCGGCGTCACGTCGATTTCAAGATAAAGAAAGAATGGGGCGACAACAGCGTGTCCCTGTTTGGCTCCTATAACAGCCGCGATGTTGCGTATTACATGGAGCCGTCCCTCGCCCAGTGGAACAAACTCGGATATTCAGCGAATTACGCAGGCACATTCCAAAGCGGCCAGACAAATTACTGGAAGTCGTTCATCGGCGGCTGGAACGATGTCATGATCAGCGCCCCCTCTCATTTCAGCCTCACCCAAAACCTGACTCTGAGTGTTACGCCCTATTATTACTGGGGAAGTGGCTACTACCCGGGCGGTACGATGATCAACCAGTCCGGAAACTACATCGGAACGCAGTATCATCCGGAAAGCCTGAACCTTGCGGGCGCCGACAGTAACGGTCAGGTCAACGGCATTGCACAGTATCTGGAGCAGGAATACACGGGCGGCGTAAACAGTACGCTGCAATACAAGATCGGACGCCACAAACTCACGCTCGGATACTGGTATAATTACCAGACCAACGCCGTGCAGCAACCATTCGCAACCCTGAACTCGGTTGGTGAAGCTGCAAGCCATACGGGAGGATACAGCATCCGTTATCCGAACGGGCAGCTTCTTCTGGCCGGCGACAACTACACGCGCACCCAGATAAACGGTATCTATATCGGCGACAGTTTTTCACTGCTGAACAACAAGCTGACGATCAACGCGGGCTTCAAGGAAATGATGGTCTCCCGCTTGGGCAACAACTATCTGCCCGGTCCTCAGGGGCATGTCGGACAGAACATGTCCGAACCTCTTCCGCAGTTTTCCATGAGCTACAAGCCAAACGAATACAATCAGATCTTCATTTCCGCGAGCGGTAACTTCCGTCCTCCCGCGACCAGCAATCTTTATAATAGTTACAGCATTGCAACAGGAGCGATAACAAACCTGTCCAATACCAAACTCAAGGACGAGTACTCCATTCAGGAGGAAATCGGATATCGATATCAGAAAGATATCATCGCTTCGATTACCTTCTTCAACTACAATTTTACAAATAGACAGATTTCAACGGTTCTGAACGAGAACGGAAGCCTTGTGAGTTCCTATATGAACGCAGGTGGCCAGACCTCCCGCGGGTTTGACGCGGAAATCGGGACACGCCCCTATTATCACGTCAGCCCCTATGCGTCCCTGGAATATCTGAATGCCAAGACCGACAACAACATCGCGTCAGGTACCGATTACCTCAAGACGGCGGGGAAAACCGCAGTCCGCAGTCCCCACTGGCAGGTAGCGGCCGGGTTCTCCTATGATGATGGGATGTTCTTTGCTAATGGCGGCATGAAGTTTGTCTCCAGCCAGTATTCAACCTTCATGAATGACGAGAAAATACCGTCCTACGTTACGGGCGACATTGCACTTGGCGTCCGGCTCAAGAAGATCTGGATTGCGAAGGCTCCGGAATTCCGTCTGAATTTCATCAATGTCGGAAATACAAAATACCTTTCCGGCGTAGCGTATCCGGGCCTGAATGCGAAATCTTCTCGGGGTGTGTTCGGATCCACAATCGCAGGTTCCTCTCCATCTTATTTTGTTGGTTCTGGCTTCGCGATAATGGGTTCCGTTCAAACATCGTTCTGAATTTACAGTATATTGTTAGCTTCTCTGCTTTTCCCATATGGTCGAACAAGAGAGAAGCTAACAAATACCTGCTTAAAGGCGCCTGCGTCTTTTGTATTTCCGCCTGTCGTATTTGATCGGTTTTCGGCGAGATTTTCGACCAGGATCGACCAGGAATACAGGGTTTGATCCCTTTCTCCTCCAGGGCCTCCCTGAACCAGTCAGCGTCATAGCCTCGGTCTGCCAGCATCCATTCGACTGATGGAGACTGTCCAGAAGGGCCGTGGACCGGTATAATCACTGATCTGACCTGCTGTCATGAAGAAGTCGAGCGGACATCCGTTCCGGTATGATTTGCCTGAAGAAATGGAGAGTCGCTGGCTTTCTTTGCCGGGATTTGGTGCCGATGGACCTCGGTGCGGAAACTGGCGGACGGAGAAACGACGGATGACCCGTTCGGATTTCTGACCACCGAGGCCAGTTTCAGGAAATGGTAGCTTTATTACCTCCTAAATAATATCCGTGTACGATTCAATCGCAGTCATTTCTCTCCTTGGCATCGTTCATGCATATGTCGGCTATCTGATTATTCCCTTCGAGAGCCGACGGTCTACTTTCCCCCGATTGTGTTGAAAAAGTCAGGTTGAGGTGTCTGCCCAGGATTTTGTATGCAATTGGGAATGAAAATTCTCCATGATTACAGCACTCTATACGTTATGACATCGAACCTAAATGTTGTGTGCAAACGCCAGTGGGACTTTTTCAACACAATCGGGGGACAACGGACACTCCGACATGGCGAAAAATGAATGGAAAGCGGTCATACGTAGGAGATTACTGGTCAGAAGATCGCCCGGAATGGATGGATAGTGACTTCACCTATCATTCATATTCTCGATTTGGCTCGACTGTGCCGAATTCGGGAATATCTGGAAACACAGAGCCCTCCAAATGAAAAATTTCTGGAGTATCGTCGAATTCCCGCGAAAATCTTCCCACAATCTCCACGAACGCATTATCTTCTCGCCTTGAGATGATGTCCGATCCCATTAATATATATTCTCGGTCAACCCCATCCCATATAAGCCAACTGAAATCAGCGTTGAACCGGATTTGGCAATGGAACTCCAACGCGATATCAATCGAATTATTGTCGGATGCAATTACTTGGAAACCAGGCATAAATTCCACTTTAATGACGTCCACGCCTATGAACTCGCTCTCAAATTCAACGTAGCTATCTGCTTCCACTTGTATAGAAGAATCGTCAAAGTGCTCTACGACAATATTCTTAATTTTATCTGCCAGTTCAGGAATTTTATCTTGTTCGATTAAATTATTAATGCGCTGCGCAGCGAAATTATCAGACCGATTGTAATGACCAAATAGTTTTGCGATATCGTCTAGAACAATAATATAATCTGATTCCTCTGCGAATGCTTTCCATCCACCGTCAGCTCCGACTGCCAAAATTTTTGTGTTTTTTCTTCGTGCCCACTCTTCGAGAGATAGCAGCGCAATAGCATCAGGAAACTCGGCTTTCTTTTTACCCTCCTTTTCGAATGGTGGTTGTGTATAGAAGTAAGCATCCAGTAGTGCGCGTAATGGAAGTGTGGCAGCAGCCTCCAATTCACGACCTTTTATGTCGGTAATGAACTTGTTCCACCTACTCCGTGCAATCTCACTTGCGTCCCCAGACAATTTCGCCGTTTCACCGAGTTGCTCGACAGTTTCGTGTAGTTGCCAAGCTTTTCGGTGCTGGAGTAATGCTTTTTTTACCTCGCTAAGACTTTGGGCAGCATCGCGCTTAATATGTGATTGGACTTCGCGCACCACGACATCTGAGAAGATAACGTCAACACCGATCCTTTCGAACTGCCTTAAGTTACGTAGCATCGGGTGGCTAAAGTTGCGACCTAACTTGTCAATTATACTCGTATCAAGTGTGATTGCGCTGATTTCGTCAGCCCCTATAGCCTTATCCAACTCTTCATCACTAAGTATCGGCATATAGATATCCATATTGCAATGTATAACACTTTTAAAATAACTTGCGGTTCAGTATTTGAAAAGTCTAATGCTTCCGAAATTTACCGGAAGAATTAAAAATTTTTCCGTTATCTTGAATCGCACATCCTGCTTAAGTTCCGCTTTTGGGAATATCTTTACTACCCGGTCATGACAGGTATGTAGGCGGAACCTGCAGGTCCGCTTAGCGCGTGACAAGCAGACAGGCTGCTTTCGCCTCATAGCGGACATACAGGCGTTTAGAAGAGCTTCCTGAAAGCCGACATTGCTAGGCGAATAGCGATAGACCGAGTTTGGGACTTCCCTGCTGTTCAGAAGCCACGAGCGAAACGTCAACTCAGGTCTGGAGGAGACATTCGGTGTGCGCCTGAGTGATATCGCAGAACGACAGAAGCTGGCGCGAGCGCGCCTTCGTTGAGGATCTCACCCACGGGAAGTCCGAGCCCGACCATTTTGTCATTCTTGTTGACCAGGCCGTGGAACGAGAGATGGAGGTAACGGTGGTCGGAGTTCCCAAATTCCTGCGCGACTGCCCTGAGTTCGTCCACCGTCCTGATATATACATAGGCGGTAGGCTTTCTCGAGAGTTGCAACGTCCGGCTGATAATCTCACCCTCGCGGTGCGTCTGCTCCTCCAGGAAGTGCAGGCTCTCCACGATGCAGACGGTCGGTTGGGTCACATAAAGCCGCATACTGTTTGGACAAGCCTGCTTTAGCTACCGACATATTAACGGCGTAAGCTCATACACGCTACGCCTGCGTGAAGCGCATCCTGACGGCCAAGGTACTGTCAATTAGCCCCAGTTCCACAAGATGAGCATGGGTATAGCTTGTTCGAAACAGCGCGTCAGGCGATATATAGGCAATGACCCTCCTGCCTAAGTCCACCGACGAATTGATCGCCTTCCTCGACGCCAATATTGTGCTCGAAGGCAAGCCAGTTACCGAGCTACCTTGGACAGAGATCGCAACAGCGGGACTGATCCGTGCCCTGATCGTCCCGAAGGCGATGGAAGAGATTGACGCCAAGAAGCGCGACGGACGTTTGGGGCCGCATGCAAGGGCGTTCAATCGGCTGATTGCCCCGTCTGTCATCAACGGTGAGCCAATTGTTCTTCGTGAGGCCGACCCACGCGTCGAACTTCAGATGGCGACTTGCTCGCGTATCCCGTGGAATGACTATGACGAGCTCGACCCCGATGACGGTGACAGCAGGATTGTCGCTGAAGCGCTCAACGTGCGCAATGTGACCTCGCAAAACCGCATTCTTATCAGCCACGACATCAAGCCACTAGCTTATGCGCGCGGTCGCGACTTGCCAGTTCATCAAGCGTCCGACAATTGGCTGCGTGGTCCTGAACCCAGTCCCAAAGACAAGGAAATCCAGCGGCTCAAACAGCAGGTCGCCCAATACAAGAAGGACGAGCCAACTTTCAAGATTTCAATCGAGGTGTCCGACATCTCTCCGCCGACAATCTACCAAGTTGCGGCATTGGATGCCGAGCAGGCCGACGCCATCATCGCGCTTATCAAGAAGCAGAATCCTAAGAAGTCGAACGGCAGCATGGACCTCTACGGCATGAGCTCCCGTTTCAGCATCCACCGAGATAGCTCCTACGATGAGAAATATAGCGCTTTCATAACACGTAAAGTGCCCTTGTTCGTGACGAAATTCAGCGAGAAGCTTGAGTTGCTTTTCAATCAAAGACTCCTCACGGTGCGCGTCACCAATGCCGGCGACATACGGGCCGATCACCTTGTTGTGTCAATCAAGACAAACGACGGCTGGATCAATCGTCGAGTGGTGGCCGTATCCACCAGTGGACCCGCCGCCCCCGTGCCAAGGCCTGATTATCATAGCTTGCTCACCAGCCATAGGCATTTTGAAAATATGATCCAGCCGCGCGTGGGCCGACACGAATTTGAGACGACGCTGCGTGCGCGCAGAAGTCGCGAGACGAAGGCGAGCTGCGAGGATTTTCACAGCGGTCAGGATTACTATTTCGAAGGAGTTGTCGCGCCTACCTCGAGCAACGAGCCGCTGGAAATTACCGTGACGCTTACCGCCAAGAATTTAAGGGGCGAACACACTGAGACTTTCAAGATCGACAAGCAGATTGTTGCTATCGAGCCGGGAGAACTGGTGGACTTACAGACGCTTGAGCTGAAGCAAGATTACCCCACCAAAGAGAAACTTGCCCGGTTGCTGAGGGCCACGGAACACGACGAGATAGACTGGGATGAGGAGGACGAAGACTAGCGCACCTTGACCCACGGCAGCTTTTGAAGTGGCGAATGTTGTCGACGGACGACCGAGAGTGGGGCGCAATGCTGCTGGACCACGCAATCAAATGAGAATGGCGAGTTCTGGCGGGAGCAGCCGTTCATGCGTAGGTTAGTGAACATCGTGATCTGGCCGGAAGCCGTCATGAACTTGAACGCTGCGAATAGCAGCTTCCGCTTACTTCTACGACGTGGCTGGCCCGCTTTGCGTTACCGGGAAGCGGACATAGGCGCATGACCCTCACCCTATGCGGCGGCTGCCTTCGTGCCAGTCTCGTCGGTTCGATATTCTCCCCATGCCTGCCGCAGGATCTGCACCGCTGATGACAGGAAGATGCCAGCCATGATCGCGGCCACCGCAAGGTCGGGCCATGCGCTGGTGGTGCTCCAGACGCCGAACGCCGCACCCATGACGATCAGGTTGCCGATCGCATCGTTGCGAGAGCAGAGCCACACCGAGCGCACGTTGGCGTCGCCATCCTTGTAGGGCAGGAGCAGAAACACCGAGGCAAGGTTCGCGGCCAGCGCCAGA
>NZ_JACSIQ010000180.1:0-607 GCF_018812105.1 Gluconobacter sp. P1D12_c | reverse complement strand
TGAGGGATATTCCGACCCAATACCGGGAGAAGGTTATCGAGGGCTGCGTGAAACTGGCCCAACAGCTACGCCAGAAACTCCAAGATCAGGCGGTTGAGGCTCAACGGGAACGAGCCAGAGAAATTGGCCGGAATCGCTCGCGGGAGAATAGCCGAGGTCGGGGCCGCTGACCGTCCCATTCGCTCCTTCTTCCTGAGCAAATACTCTCTTGCACGGTTCTCGGATGTCGCCCGTTTATGCCGTGCATAATTACCCCCCCTTTTGGGGTAAAAACCGCAGTTTTCCACCGAAAAAAGAGAGAGACTACAGAGAGAGATTTTATCTTATTTATATCTAGGGTTTTACCGATCATCCTTTTCCCTTGGGGAACCGCCAAAAATGGCTTGCCATTAGGTCGCACCACGTGCGACCATAAAGTCGCACAGTGTGCGACCTATTCGGCACTCATACAGAGGTTTCCCACATGCGGAACATGACCCGTCTCAAGACCCCAAAAGATCGGCTTCGTGAAGATCAGGCCGAACAGGTTCGCCAAGCCCTTTTGCCGTTTTTTGACAATCCCGATTTTGACCATGATGCCCTTGGCCGGGTCATGGTCACCGTTCAA
>NZ_JACSIQ010000179.1:0-607 GCF_018812105.1 Gluconobacter sp. P1D12_c | reverse complement strand
TATCATGGGGGGTATTATCCTCGTTCATGGCTTGGGCATGTGTTCCATCTGGGGTGGTCTGTTGATGATATCTGCTGGCTGATATCTGCTGACTGCAAGCACCTTGGGCTTATAGCTCGGGATTATTCTGCTGATGAGAATCTGCGTTTTGCGTGTCGTTCGGAACAGGAAGACAGGCGACGCTTCAGGCTTCCTGCTGGAGGTTTAGAATACGTTCCAGAGGTTAAGGAAGCGAAGGAATCACGCGGAGAGATTTTTGATGCAGKACCGTCTGAGAATGGGTGTGAGTCATCTTCTCGGATAGGTTTTTATGAGCTTCTTCGTCGCAACAGTGGGAACAAGGTTKATGTGTTTAAACATCTTGAACGCATTGGCAGGGATGAGGCCATAAGGCTTCAATCTGATCGCATTGCTGACAGGCTTGAAGGTCTGGGGATTCCGTCTAGGCGTAAGAAGCAGGATGGCACCTTTTTCAAGGTGGGTTTGCTGTCTGGATTAGCTAAGCAGATGGATGAACAGTTTAGGCATATCATGTTCATTCCTGCTGTTGCTGTTGCTGAGCGTCGCCAGTTGAGGAATGAGCTGACCTATTGGATTGATAACATTC
>NZ_JACSIQ010000178.1:0-609 GCF_018812105.1 Gluconobacter sp. P1D12_c | reverse complement strand
AGATAATTAGCTCAGATTTGCTGTGTCCTGCATCACAGAGCGAGCGCAGAGCGGGAGCCACGTAGTGTGGCCGTAGGCCATCTGTGTGGGATGGTTCTTGATAATCTGATTTTTATGGTAGAATGTGAGTCGAGGTTAAATCGATGGATATCTTGGCGGATTACATCGAAGAAGCCCGATAGGTTAGGAGAAGGCTCATGACGCAGGAACGTCACAACCCGACCCACATCAGTATTATAACACAACTGATGGCGATGGTTCAACACAAGACCGCCAAGACTGGTGGTCTCGGATGGAATCCGTAGGTCGTTCATATACGAAATTAGAGGCCCAAAGGGTCATCAAAGCTCAGTCATATGATGGGGGGTATTATCCTCGTTCATGGCTTGGGCATGTGTTCCATCTGGGGTGGTCTGTTGATGATATCTGCTGGCTGATATCTGCTGACTGCAAGCACCTTGGGCTTATAGCTCGGGATTATTCTGCTGATGAGAATCTGCGTTTTGCGTGTCGTTCGGAACAGGAAGACAGGCGACGCTTCAGGCTTCCTGCTGGTGGTTTAGAATACGTTCCAGAGGTTAAGGAAGCGAAGGAATCACGCGGAGAGAT
>NZ_JACSIQ010000177.1:0-610 GCF_018812105.1 Gluconobacter sp. P1D12_c | reverse complement strand
CGGCAGAAACACCGAGTTTGAGCAGTTCCTGATGCTGGGCCGCGAGATCCTGTTTGTCCGTCGAGCAGCGGGCATAGCCGATCATTATGTGTGTCATACGGGAAAGTGTAACGTATAAGGCCCCATGACTGCAAAACATATGGTACCACCTTTATGAGACACAGCACACGGCTGTATTCCATGACGTGTTGCACTTGTCCGGGACAGTCCGTCCAACKATCCCCTTCCGGACACATGAAGGAGACATCCGATCATGGCGCGGCGCCGTCTTCTGACCCGTGAAGCTCTCGCCCGACATTACGAGCCTTCTGTCGATGATCGCGAGATCACGAGACATTTTACACTCAGCCAGGATGACTTCGATCTGATCGCAACCCGCCGCGGAGAAACCTCCCGATTGGGTTTCACGATGGTCATGCTCTACATGCGCTGGCCGGGACGGGTGCTGGAATCTGGTGAAACACCACCGGCTCCCATTCTGTCATTTGTTGCGCGGCAGCTCGACCTGTCCCCTGGGCTCTGGTCCCATTACGGACGTCGTGACGAAACCCGTCGATCCCATCTGGCCCACCTGATGAAGCGTTATGGCTACCGAACCTTCGATCGGTCG
>NZ_JACSIQ010000176.1:0-611 GCF_018812105.1 Gluconobacter sp. P1D12_c | reverse complement strand
CAATAAAGATGAGATACGCCTTTGGGTTAAAGATTTAGAAGAATGTGACAAGGATGGTTTGTATTCGAGTATCGATAATTTAGATTTGGAAAATTGTACGTCTGATGATTTTAAAAGAAGACTCTCAACGATTTGCGAGAAATTTTTTGGATCGTTGTCATGAGTTATCAATTCGCACATTTTGAGATGCTGAGTCGTAAAGTGCTTGTAAAGCCTTCCGACAAGGCAACGAAGTCTAAGAAGTGGAATATTAAAGAGACTATAGATGAGGCTACCCGGAGAAATCCGGATGCCTGTTTGCATGTTGAAAATCCAGGCAAGCCGGTTCTCGTTTTTGGTCAGGATTTAGAAGCTCTTGAGCGTGAGCATGAGCAGGCTTGCGATGGTGCTGTTGATGTTCAGAAGAATGGCAAGAGCAGGAAAATCAGAAGCACTCAAAATACTATGGCGTGCATTGTTCTGTCTTGGCCAGGTGAGATGGATGCCGATTGTAAGCGTTGGCAAGCTCGGTCGGTCAAGTGGTTGCAGGACACGTATGGGGACCAGTTGAAGACAGTCATCAGGCATGATGATGAGGCTTTTCCTCATCTTCATGCTTTCATCGTTCCTGA
>NZ_JACSIQ010000175.1:0-612 GCF_018812105.1 Gluconobacter sp. P1D12_c | reverse complement strand
ATAGAAAACAGTTCTGAAAGATCGCTGATGGAGTAATCGCCGGTATCATACATCCGGCGAAGCTCTTTTTGCTGACGTTCAGAAAGCTTGGGTTTCTTTCCGCGTAGTTTACCTTTGTCGCGTGCAACGGCCATCCCTTCACGAGTACGCATCCGGAKCAGATCGGCTTCAAACTCCGCGAAAGTCGCAAGGATGTTGAAGAACAACTTGCCCATTGGATCAGACGGATCGTGAATACTGTTCCCAAGTTGAAGCTTCACGCCACGGGATGCCAGGCTGTCGCCAATAAGCCGTGCATCAGGGACAGAGCGGGCCAGTCGATCAAGCTTTGGTACGACCAAAGTATCGCCACTACGAACAGCCGCCAGTGCCTGGTCAAGGCCGGCCCTTTCCCGGTTCGTGCCGGTGAAGCCCTTGTCGGTGTAAATACGATCGGCAGAAAMACCTAGTTTGAGCAGTTCCTGATGCTGGGCCGCGAGATCCTGTTTGTCCGTCGAGCAGCGGGCATAKCCGATCATTATGTGTKTCATACGGGAAAGTGTAACGTATAAGGCCCCATGACTKCAAAACATATGGTACCACCTTTATGAGACACAGCACACGGCTGTATTC
>NZ_JACSIQ010000174.1:0-612 GCF_018812105.1 Gluconobacter sp. P1D12_c | reverse complement strand
CTGTTTGCATGTTGAAAATCCAGGCAAGCCGGTTCTCGTTTTTGGTCAGGATTTAGAAGCTCTTGAGCGTGAGCATGAGCAGGCTTGCGATGGTGCTGTTGATGTTCAGAAGAATGGCAAGAGCAGGAAAATCAGAAGCACTCAAAATACTATGGCGTGCATTGTTCTGTCTTGGCCAGGTGAGATGGATGCCGATTGTAAGCGTTGGCAAGCTCGGTCGGTCAAGTGGTTGCAGGACACKTATGGGGACCAGTTGAAGACAGTCATCAGGCATGATGATGAGGCTTTTCCTCATCTTCATGCTTTCATCGTTCCTGATGATTTGAAGGCGATCAGCTTACATCCTGGGGATAGTGCAAAGCAGAAGGCCAAGGCGGATGGGTTATCTCCAAAGGAACAAAATGAAGCCTATAAGCAATCGTTTAGAGATTGGCAGGACAGTTATTGGGATAAGGTCGGGAAGCCTTCTGGCTTAACTCGTATTGGTCCAGGTCGTAGGCGTTTAACTCGGGACCAGTGGAACCAGGAGAAGCAACAAGCCAAGGCTTTAGCTATTGCTCTGGCTGATGGTCGTGCTGTTGCAAAGCGTGTTGATGCTGCAAAAGCTAAGGC
>NZ_JACSIQ010000173.1:0-613 GCF_018812105.1 Gluconobacter sp. P1D12_c | reverse complement strand
CTATATTTTTCCTTCTTTACCATATCCATAACAATCTCCGACCCTCAGTTTGTGGGGTACTGGAAACTTATTGTAGCAGATAGAAATCAATATTTGACTTGTCATAGTGTCCGACTATGACAATTACATTGTCGTCGGTCCTGCGGAGCTTCAAAGATACCAGTCTGCAAGCTCCTGAAAGGCGTCCTGATTAGCTTCGAAGTATTCGGAATCCGGAACCTCAATAGGAGGCTCATCAAGCTCTACKGGGTCTTGTAGACGATCTATGTCGATAACCTTTGACAKCATCCCATCTTCTAAGACGCTACCCCCACCTCTACCCATGTGAGATATCGTGTAAGTGTCAATCATATATGCTTTTGCGGAATCATCCACCGCATTGATATCCCTGTTGCCAAGCTCCCACGAACCACGCAACGCAAACAGATTACGCCCCGTTAGAGCATCGCATCCAATTTTTTGGAGTTTTTCGATAACCTGCTGATGGTGTCGCTTAGAGACAACTTCAATGAGTTCGAGAGCCTTTTTGCCGAGTTCAGTGTCAGGCGTCTGCGTATAATTCTGGACCATAAGACAGGGTTCAGAGACGTTATAGAAAGCATGATGCGGGAGC
>NZ_JACSIQ010000172.1:0-613 GCF_018812105.1 Gluconobacter sp. P1D12_c | reverse complement strand
CCATGACGATCAGGTTGCCGATCGCATCGTTGCGAGAGCAGAGCCACACCGAGCGCACGTTGGCGTCGCCATCCTTGTAGGGCAGGAGCAGAAACACCGAGGCAAGGTTCGCGGCCAGCGCCAGAGCGCCGATCGCACCCATGATCTCGGCCTGCGGAACGCCGAGGATCAGCGTGTGGTARACGGTGGACCCGAACACCCACAGCGCCATCAGCGACAGCGAGACGCCCTTGGCGAGTGCCGCCGTGGCTCGCGCCGATCACCGCCAGACTCAAACCGTAGGTGACGGTATCGGCCAGGAAGTCGAGTGCGTCGGCCTTGAGGGCTTGCGAGCCAGCGAGCTGTCCCGCCGCCATTTCGGTCACGAACATCGCGCCATTGATCGCGATCACCGTCCACAGGACACGCTTGTAGCGCGGGTCTACACCGTCGAAGACCGGGACACCCTTCGGACAGCAAATATTCTCGACGGTGCCGCATGTCGTCACCTCGACGGTTGGTGTGACTGTTTTCGTGGGCACGACCAGAGGTGGCGGAGCGCAACAGGCRGTCTCGGACTTGCAGCAGTTCTCAGACATGGGTGACTCCTTCTCGGGATCACCCTACAATCTCT
>NZ_JACSIQ010000171.1:0-613 GCF_018812105.1 Gluconobacter sp. P1D12_c | reverse complement strand
CCCAACAATCTTATTCTCCATCTGCTCGAATTTTATTTCATCACCAACGATGACACGACCATCAAGAGAAGGCTCAACACAGAGAGCCATAGCAATATCGGGCCCGAACATATCCAATGATTTAGGGACACCTATCGTGGCTTCGCCTTCATCACGCTTCGTGAAAAGCTCAGCATCATTGATGACACGCTTCTTCATCATCTTCAGAGATCCATCAGACTGATCTCGAACGATGCGAAGCCTCTCATCATTAAGAGACCCCTTGAACTCCTTAAACGATCCGTACCTCTGTATCAGTCGCGTATTGAGTGTCTCATTATAGAACCACTCAAGATGGCCATCCTCCATCKTCTCAATATCGTTCKGCTTAGTCACATATTTTGTGACCTCATCAACAGACTCAAGAGTTCCCGCATCCTTAACAATGCACGACATCCTCACACGAACATCAGCAAGAAAATCCTGCCAGCCGTTCCCCTTCAAATACGGCAGATCAAAGAGGATATTCATATGCATGTTAAGGGTTTCATGATCCTCATTATGAGTGAACTCAGTCCCCCTGAAATACAGATTTGAACCATATTTTTGATTGAGCCAACGGAAGCAATCAGAG
>NZ_JACSIQ010000018.1:0-22254 GCF_018812105.1 Gluconobacter sp. P1D12_c | reverse complement strand
CAACGTTCTTGTTGGGTTCACTCTAAGCGTACGTAAAGTACACTTTCGTGTCGTGACCCCAGGAAGCCACGCAGCTTTTCGGCAGCCTTCCCGGTGCGGCCCTGCACAGTGCGCTCGGCTGCATCATAAAGCGAGATTGCCTCCTCGTCCGCGACCTGCTCGAATTTTGCCATGGCCTTGGCCCCGATCCCCCGGGCGGGCTGATTGACGATCCGCCGAAAGGCTTCGTCTGACTGCCGCTCATACGGAAAACATGTCAGACGCAGGAAAGCCAGCGCGTCCTTGACCACCGCGCGCTGCCAGAAGGCGGTATCATTGACCAGCTCATACGGGATCTTTGCGCGCAGCAGCGACTCTTCCAGCAGCCGGGAGAGATGGTTGAAGCGATAGAGCACCGCCATGTCCTCGTAAGGCACACCTTCCAGGGCACGACGTCCAATCTCGGCGGCAATTCCGGAGGCCTCGTCCTGGCTGCCAGTGTGCCGCAGAATATCCACTGGCTCCCCATCTCCGGACGCGGTATACAGGGTCTTCTCCAGACGGCTCGTGTCATGAGAGATGACCGCATTGGCTGCTGACAGAATATGGCCGGTCGAGCGGAAGTTCTGCTCCAGGGCAATCAGACGTCCGGTCGGAAACTCCTTGAGAAAGCTTCGGATAATCCGGACGTTGGCCCCACGCCAGCCGTAAATTGACTGCGCATCGTCGCCGACAACGAAGAGCTCGTTGTGGTCTTTGGACAGGCATTTCAGCCAGAGAAACTGGAGCCGGTTAACGTCCTGGAACTCATCGGCCAGCACGCAGTCAAACCGGTCCGCCCAGTCCCGTCTGTAGCGTTCGTCGCGGAGCATGGTCACGGTAGGCCACAGCAGCAGGTCTGCAAAATCCGCGCGATTGCTTTCGCGCAGCATCGCCTGATACGCAGGATAAAGCACGGCCGCATCCCGCCAGACCATGATATCATCGCCTTCGGTGATGACATCCGTCGCAATCCGTCCCTCGACCCAGGCCACGGCATCCGGGGGAAGCACCATGTTTTCCTTGAGCATGGCGATGCGCGAGCTGACGGACTTCACACGCTTGCGAAACGTCTCTCCGTCGTCGGCGTTCATGACGCCTGCTTCAATCGCCTTTTCCAGAAGCCTGCGCACGATCTTCGTGCTGTCTTCGCTGTCACAGACGTCGAACCCCGGACGCAGCCCGGCAATATCAGGATCGGTGCGCAGCTGGCGACGCCCGTGCGCATGGAAGGTGCCCACCCAGTACGGCGCCTGAGCGATATTCAGGGCCACCGCGATGCGGGTCTTCATCTCCCCGGCCGCCTTGTTGGTGAACGTCACGGCCAGAATACGATCCGGCGCCATGCGACGCTTGACGACACGGTCGACGATCCCGGCCACCAGCGTCTTGGTCTTGCCAGTCCCGGCACCCGCGAGAACAACAACAGGGCCAGTCTGGCGCGCAGCCTCTGCCTGGGAGGGAGTCAGTCCGGAGAGATGATTATCCACGACCACGTCCCTGCTCTCGGGTACCATGAAGAACCTCGCACCGCGTCGCACGGCGACCATCAAGGCTCAGGATCACGTCCGGCTCGACCATCAGGTCAAACTCCTGCCCGAAATCCCACGTCCCGTCCGCCAGGACCGTTCCTCCAACCATGAGACCGCGCAGCACGTCGCCGCCGAACGCGATCTCGACATAAGTCTGCGGGAAGGGCGGCTGATTATGGAGCAGGGCCCAGGTATGCCAGACGCGGGTCGTCTCGGCATCGGCATGCCAGGCGGCGGTCAGTTCTGCGACATGTCCCAGAAGTGTCACGGCATCCGGACGGTCAGGATGACGCGTGCTTCCGGGAACGGTGCCAATCAGGACAAGCTGCTGCTCCCCCGCCTGGCAGGTCAGGAACCCACTGTCTCCGGTCGGAGACTGAATAAACAGGACGATGCGCCCGGACAGATCCCAGCCTGCCGCACTCCAGTGCCCGCCAACCACGAGACCCTGACCCCGCTCCATCTCAGGACCGTATTCCACCAGAGCCCAGGGAACGCGACATCCGAGGTCTGGCATCAGGCGCAGATAGTGGTCCGCGTCCGGGTGCGCCAGAAAGGCCGCTCTCAGGGCGTCATTTTTTTCGTGGCCGGGAAACAGAGCCTCCATTTCCCGTCGTGCCTTGTCATTCGTCATCAGTCTCTCCTCAGGCGGCGCGGGCAGCCACAACAGTCTTCAGGGCGTCGTTGAAATCTTTGCAGCCCCCGTGGGGAATACGGCGGATCACACGGACACCGGCTTCACGGCCCAGCTCTGCCAGGCGCGCGGCATAGCGGTTGCCGGCTTCATCATTATCGGTTGCGGCCACCAGAACGGCTGCCGGATCTTTTGCCATCTCAGTCAGTTCGGCCGTGAGGGCTTCGACCGTCTCCGGCCCCATGCCACCTGCGGTCGAGCAGTACAGGGTTTCGCGCGTGCGTTCGCTGTCGAGAGCGGCATAGGACAGGGCATCAATGGCGGATTCACTCACCACCAGGCGACGGACCGTGCGGCCAAGGCCGGGTTGGAACCGGAACAGCGTTTTGACCGTACCCGACAGGCAGATATGCGTGTCCGGACCGCGCAGTTCCGCACCACAGATGGTCCCCTTGGCATCGCGGTGGCAGAACCAGGCGGCGTGATAGCCATCCCGGATGCAGCCGGTCATGATGGCCCGACGCAGAACCCATTCCGGAAGGCAGCGCTCCTCGGTGAGATACGCCCAGACCTTCGTGCCGGATTTGAGCTCCTTCTTGGCCTGCCAGCGCTCGGCCGGGGCAACGTCTGGCGTCCTGGCCTGACGCTCGCGGACGTATTCTGCCCCTTTCGGTTCAATCCCGACCAGCTGACCCAGCTCACGGCAGGCCTCATGAAACTTCAGACCGGGCGTCAGGCGCTGGATGAGAGAAAACACATCCCCCTTTTCGTCCGATCCCGTATCCCACCAGCCGCGGCCTTCATGGTTGACGATGATTGTCTCGCCCTTGCCTGCCCGGTATTTCAGAGCGTTGCGCGTGCTTTCGGGCTTGTCGAGACGATAGCCATGGCGTTCAAGCAGCAGGGCACAGGAAACGCCTTTGACGATGTCGGTCCGGTCGTTGTCAGACAGTCTGAACGGCTCAAAGCGTGCCATGATCGTCATCCTTTTCGTTTCGGGACGGCGCAACGGTCAGAACCGGCCTCAACGCCCCTGTGATCTGGGTTTAATTTAGGAAAAATCCGTAAGTATTGCAAGGAAAAACGGCTTTTTACTGCGGTTTTCTCGGTTGTTATTTGCCGTGACTTTCCCATATACAAACATCGTCGCCACAAACTTAACGAATACTTAAACAAGCCTTTCGTTCGACCCGTGCCGGAGGCAAAAGGGGCGAAAGCAAGCGCAGCGACGCCTTTCGTCTCGACACTTTCAGGTCCGTCACAAACGCAGCGCAGGACAGGATGCCTTCTCAGGGGACCCGGCTGCACAGAGCAACCGAAGGGCGCGGAGGAAGCTGGGGTGGAAGGTCTTCTTGTCCGGAGTGAGGCTTGTGGCACTCCAGACCTTCCCCGCCAGACGCTCCTACACCTTCAGGCACAGTCCCGATCCGCAATGGGAGCGGGCATCACGCCGCCCGGTCGAGCGCCCCGCGCGCGGTCCGGCAGATGGGCCGATCCTTCAAGCTCGCGGGCAATGGCGTCAATGTGCGCCTTCAACGCATGAATGTCCTGCAGACCGATCCTGTCCCTTCGGATTTCAAGGCGCCCGGACACGGCAATGCACTCTGCGCCATTTTCGATCGCCAGATCATCGATCTGCAGGCGCGCGCTCCCCTCTTCAAATGGAAAGAAAGTCACGGCCTGGTCTCCGCAGTCGTCCGTTCCGGATCGGCCTGGCTCCTGACGGCATACGGACTTTGCCGGGGATGAGGCAGGGCCATCGCCGTCTGCCGGATGTCGTCTGGCAACGACGGGAACGGATCAACACCCGTGGCCTGCGTCAGGGCGCCGATGCTGATGATCGTACAGGTGGGCCGGGTAGTGTTCAGGCAGAAATACGCCCCCGCTGCATCTTCGGCAGGATCATAAACGGCCTTCCAGGTCGCCCACGGCACAGAGATCCGATGCCAGCCGATTGTCTTTCTCGGGGAGCTGAAGACAGGACCAGTCACGACATAAAGCTCGCCCTCGCGCCGTACGAGCCCGCGCACGGCCATTTCCACACCCGTCCAGATGCCTTCATTCAGTTCCGGGGTCTGGGGGACAACATTGGACAGCGCAAAGCTCTGCTCCTGGGCACGACGGCTTGGCTCATCGCCCGAACAGGCCATATGGCCGCGGTCATAATCCGACGCGCGGTAATCGCTCAGCTCGGCCCGGTCCTCGAAAGACAGACGCTGATCAGCGTGAAAGAACCGGACAACCCGGCCGATCTGCATGCTGCGTTCCAGGTCTTCCTCGGTCAGGTGCTCTGCCGTCCACAGGGGGCCATGACTGATTCCCGAGTGCAGGACAGCAAAGGCGTCATTGCACAGAAGGACGGTCTGCTGCCCCAGAGCCTCGCTTGTCAGGACCGGAAGCTGGCCGTCTCCGCCGAAGTCGGCACACCCAGCCGGTGCCGCCTGGCTTGCGGATGCCCAGAACAGGGCGCTCAGGGCAAGCCCCGCTCTGTGATGTCGCATCGCCATTCCCTTTCCTCCCGGACGCCTGTGTTGCGCATGCCAGGATGACACGGCCTGTTGTGAGTGCAGGCTCGCGGCTGTCAATGGGAGACACTCAGCAGAGTACGGCGCGCCGAACGATGGGCAGCGCTGGCATCACGACGGAGTGCGGCGCGCAACGCCGCCCCAAGACGATCGTCATCCGCGTCATCAGCCAGATGATCGGCTTCCGCGTAAAAGCGCCGTGCGCGGCCAATGGTCTGGCCTGCCGAGACGGCGCGATGAAAGACGGGCGCCTCAAGCACGGGAAGGAGACTGGACGGAGCTGTGATGGTCTGGACCTGCACGATGCGGTTCCTTTCTTGTGTTTATTGACCGGATGCGGGCCGCAGCGCGGCCCTGATGTCAGTGGAGGAAGAAGAAAAGCAGGGAGCCTGGTCTCAGTCCCCGGTCCGAGGCAGAGGCGCGCGCTTCACGGCCATGCCATCGCTCGCAAAACAGAGCATTCCTTTGTGCCGGTAATGGTTACGGCGCACTTTGCGGTACACGCCTGACAACTCGGCACCGGCCATGCAAAACGTCTCGTCAACCTGAAGGTCTGCAAAGAGAACCGTATCCGGCCCGAAGACCTCTGCCTTTTTACGGGCTGCTGTCAGATCTGTTTTCCTGCGCTTGGACATGCTCTGCCTCTCTGGGTTTATTTCGTTCCCGATCGGCAGCCTCGTGGGGCGGGCGGCGTGGCAAGGGCGGCGCTGTGCGCCGGGAGCGGAGCGACGCACCCTTGCTGCGACGCCTGCCCCATGAGAGCCCCTTCCCTCCCTCCTCTTTTTCCTTCCCGCGCCTCTCCCTTCGGCCCCCAGAGGTTTTCGCGACGGCCCCATAATGCCGGTATCTTATTGTTTTTATTGACTTTTGTTTGTCGTGCGCTTTACGCTTGCGCCACAACGACAGGAGGACACCGATGAGTGCACAGACAGATCAGACCGCCACGGTGATCCGCTTTCCACAGGAGCGGCGTCTTGCGCCAACCCTGGACGCGCTCACCGACGCAATCCTGCCCGAAACGCAGCTGCGGTCGCTTGCTGAAATCCGCGGCGTGACACCGCCCCGACAGGTTGAGCGCCTCCGCGCGTTCGGACGCGAGAGGGCACGACAGATTTTCGGAGCCACGCCCTTGCCCGACACGCGGGAGGGACGTCAGCGCATGGCGTCTGACTGGCTGACGCTTCTGGTCGGTCGGGCCCTGGCGCGGGTTTCCGACGCACGGTCCCTCACGGAACAGGCGGAGCGCCGCGAGATCGAAGATCCGCAGCGCGACGGCATCTATGACGATCTTGCGCAGGCGCTGCGCGCCGAGATCGTCGCCTGGGAGACGGCCCAGAATATTCTTGGCGGATGGGAGGTCGTCCACGGACTGATTGACGATCCGGACTCCTGCGCCGTCACGGACAGCGCAGCGTGTCAGAGCAGACCCATCTGAACAGGCTGCTGCCGGGACAGCGGTGCAGACAACCCCGGAGCCAGTGAGATGCGGCCTGCATGATCGGCCGGCACGCCGTGACGGTCGATCAGCCTGCGCAACAGCGCCTGTTCGCCTCGGACAGTCTCCTGCCGCAGTTCGGCGCGATACAGGTCCGGCACCTGATGCTCGACCAGAAGTGCCGCGATCCGGCTTTCCACGTCTGACCAGGTCCAAGCGGGATCGCCGATCCCGCCACGCGCGATGATCTGATCGAGGAAGGCGAGACGCCCCTGCGTCGAGCAGAAATACCGGCCCGCAAAGCCGTCCCGGTTAAAGCAGGCGATGAACCCCCACATCTGGCTGACACGCTGGTACAGCGCCTTGCTGAACCCCTCCTCCGGCAATCCTTTCGCAACAAAGGCGAGGATTGCATTGGCCAGTTTGGCCTTGTCCTGCGGGGAACTCCACTGTGTGGCCGTCAGGCCTTCGGCCTCAATGCGGACGCGCCGCAGGTGTGGCAATAGCAGGCTCATGCGTAGGCCTCCTGCGCGAGGGCGGAGAGCGCCTCCGCGACAGCGCCGGCAAGATCGGGCCGCCGCGCGATCAGCCAGCCCGTCAGCGCGGTGCGATCCGCCGCGTCCACAAGGGAGACGACGCGGTCAACGTCGCAGCGCCGCAGCTGCTCGACGCTGTCAGCGGCCACGGCAACGGCAACGGCCGAGGCCCAGATCTGGTCGCGGGACACCGGCGCCGGAGACACCGTGTGAGGCGTAGCATCGGACATTCTTTTTCTCCTGAAGGATTTCAAAGCCGGCCGGTCAAGCCAGAAATTCGAGGGTTTCCGGGGTGATGGTCATGCGCAGTGTGTCGCCTGACGTCCGCTTGAGGGCCTGCCGCACAAGCGCTGCCTCCAGGAACTCGCATCCGTCATCCCCGCCAAAAGCCTGGCGCTTCACGTCATAAGCCCTGCCCGCGTTCTGTGCCGGGTCTGCTTCGCGGGCATACGCGCACAGATTGGGCTTCTGACCGTCATCGGACGGCAGAAGCGGAAGCCCGTTCGACATCATGTAGATCCCGTGATCTCCAACCAGCCACAGACCCGCAGGGATCTTTGCGGGATCGACGTCTTCCTGACGGCCCCATTCGCGCGCGCCATGCCCGGGCTTGCGCAGGCTCTTGTCAAAGAGCTGCGTCAGCGTGGCGCGGCGCTCGGACGCGGCCTCGGCATGGGCAAGAAGGCGCTCGATCAACGCGCGGTCGAAGGTCACGATCATGGGATATTTTCCTCGGATCAGAAATGAAAAACCCCGCTCGGTGGCGGGGCGTGGGGCGTTCGGAGACGTGGAGGCGTCAGCCCCGACCGTGGGCGGCATGGGACGCGGAGGCGAGATAATGATGGGGCACCGGGCCCGCCAGAAAGCTCGGCAGGCACGTAAAGGCGAAGACCAGGGCGAGAAAACCGAAGAACCCACCGGCCAGTCCGGCAACGTCCTTGATGTCCTGAAGGGTCTGTTGGGAAATCTGCATGAAAGGTCACTCCTGTTGCCGTCATCTCTTTTCTCTGATGACCTCTCCGGCACAGGCACAGGATGGCTGTGATGGCACAGGCGCCGCGCAGCGGCGGGATCTCCACGACCCGGAGCCCTTCAGGGCGAGGACGCGTGGAGACCCACCCTTTGCCAGCGCAGACAGCCTGTGCTGCCCCTCTCGCCTTCTGTTTCTTTCCCTCTCTCTTCTTCCTGCTCTTCCTTCGCCCGGATCTCGCGGGTGACGATACGGAGTTCAGATGTGTCCATTTTGGCGCGCGGACTGCGTCTGCTCCGCCTCATCCACCAGCTGATACGCCGTCAGGGTCAGGTGGCCTGTCCAGTGATGCCTCAGAACGATCATGGGAACACCTTCGACCGTGCCATGCTCCCCGCGGCGACTGGCCTCGGTAATCTGGGCGCGCGTGACGCGTGGCGGCTGCGTCCGGGTTCGAAAATCAGTCTCGGCCGCCTGTCGGTCCGAATAGGGGCCGTGCCAGTGTTGGGCGGCCTCTTTCGGCCAGAACGACGTCACACGCAGATAGACGCGCCCATCCGGTGCAACGCCAAGATGGACCCTGCGGTGATCCAGAAGACAGGTCTCGATCTGGAGAAGGCTTTCATCGACCATGGAAAACTCGCTCGTCTTTTGAACTGTTGGATCTGGCAGGGGAGACATCATCCGCTCCCCTGCATTGGCCTCAGGCCGCCCGTTGGTCCGCCAGTGAAGCCGAACTCAGGACAGCAGCCGTCAGGGCAGGATGCTGGTGGGCGCGATAGCGCGCCATCAGAGCGTCGCGGGTCTCGCCACCCAGAGCGGCCGCAGGCGCGCCTGCGGTTTCGAGACAGGCTGCAACGTCCGCGGACCATCCCTTGAACCCGAGATGGCCGTCTTCAGACAGGCGTTCGGCCTCGGTGAGCGAGGCCTCGCGCGGTTCTGCACCGTCCATGCGGAATGGTGTGTAGCGTGTTCCCCATGAGGCCACACCGGCCATGCCCTCGTGGGGAACCGGATCTGCAATCGTGGTCTCGAGCCATTCAGAGGTGCCAAGCGCCTCTGAAACGTAAGCGGCGTCGAAACCGCGCGGCTTGCGGCTGCCACGATTGACCGTGACCATGATCTTGAATGACCGCCCAGGGTGATGAAGCGCGGTGTCACGGCCGAAGCCCAAAATGAGCGGCTTGAGGCCATCCACCGACTTCGCCTCGACAATGCGCCGCTCTCCCAGATGGGACATGAGCGCCATCGTGGTGCTGGTGAAATAGCCCTCACGTTTTGCGGTGGCGGGCGTAGCGCTGAGCGTAAAGAAAGCCATGTCGATCTCCAGATATGACAAAGGCCGCCTCGCGGCGGCCTGAAAAAACTGTGAAGGGGTAAGGTGGGGTCAGAAGACGTATTCGGCGCTGCCAAAGACGTCCTGCCAGGGGCTCCGGCTCTTGGAGTGGCAATCTGTTACTTCGTCATAGAACCCGGATCTGAAACGCTTTCTGATGTCGTCAACAGTCTCCTGCGCCGCATCATCCAGAGGATCGTTGCAGCTGATCGACACGGACCCGTAGGAGGATTTGCGCACCCGAAATTTGTGGTTTGGCAGGGCGGCTTTCAGCAGGCGGCGGATGTTCTTTCCTGCCAGCACGCCGCTCTGATCCGAGCCCTGCTCCAGATGGGCGTACTCGGGATCGACGCGCAGACGCTCGATTTCGGCCGCGTGCGCTGCCTCGGCCTGCTCTTTCTGTGCCTGCTTTTCAGCACGGCAGGCTTCGGCATGAGCGTGCAGCTGCGCAATTTCCTCAGGGCCGGCCTTGGGCTCGTCGTGGAAGATCCTCCACTGCACACCGTGCAGAATGCTCTCGGGCAGCTTCTTGCTGATACTCCCGCAGGCGAAGACGATATCAAAGCTGGCATTGCCTCCCGCGGCGATGAAGCCGCCAGCAAGGCGTCTGATTGTCTCGGGACGCGGCGTGCCATGGACCGCGTACACGACGCCCCGGCCTCTGTTGTACAGGTTTGTGCTGACGCGGGTGCCCACGGTGACAGTCGGGTGTTCGGACATGCTGATCTCCTTCTCTTCATGTCTCTTCAACTGTCCTCTCCGGGGTCAGGGCCTGACTGGCGGGGCAAGGGCGACGCGTCAGCGTCGGTCCCGCAGGCGTCAGCCGAGGACACCACCCCTTGCGGCGACAGACAGGCTCTGGCACCCCCCGCCCCTCTCTCCTCCTGTCGTCTCTTTTCTCGTCTTCTTTCCTTGCGCGGGCTGTCCTGCCCTGTGGAACAAGGCTGCGTCTCACCGCATGAAAAAGGGCGGAGCCATGCTGACTCCGCCCTTGAAAATCGCAACCGGTTCGTCCAAGTTCAGAGGTGAGCCGTGAGGGGCTTCGCAAAAAACACCTCACGGCCCGGTTTACCTTAAGTGATTTACTCGGAGAGGCTCTTCAGTGCGGTGGCAACCGCCTGAAGGGTCTTCTTCGTTTTACGAAGGATCTTCGTAAACCACTTACGGTCCACCACGATCACGAAGATCATGGCTTCCCCTTTCACTCTGACGACTGTGGGCAAACGACCCCCGACCCACATCCGGTTACGATTTTCGGGGGCCGCGACGTCTGAACCGTAACCTGAACAGACGTTTCGTCGCGCGGACTCATCAGGCGGCCCCAATCTCCTGTTGTGCCAGATCAGGCGCTACGCGCAAGTCTGGCCCGGAACATGGCCGCAATTGCGTTGCCTCAGACCCGAAGGATCTCCAGCCGCCCTCCCATGGCAGCCTGCATGGCCACCAGTTCCTGCGGCACCACGAGGTCCGGTTTTTCTGTCGGCTCATCGTCCATGACGTCTGGCTCGCGAGCCTCTCCTCCGCCCTCGTCCATCACGTCTTCCAGATCCTCCGCGTCCCCGCATTCCAGGCCGTTTTCATCCTCGGCCTCCAGATCGTCTTTCAGGGCGGCCCATTTTGCGCGGCGGGCCTGCCTGGTTCGAACCTCCTCGGTCCAGACGCCAGTCGCCTGCGCAAAGCCTGCGGCCTCCGGGACCCAGTGTCCGTCTCCCACGGCGTTCAGCAGGGCAGCGCGCATCTCCTTGCCCGTATTGAGTGGCGCGAGCCCATGCGCCTGGACCGCCTTGGTGATGCCGGGCTTGCTGTAGGTCTTCAGGAAGTCCTCATCGGCCATGCTCGGCATGTGGGCATCGGCACCGAACAGACAACCCAGTAGTTCCGCTGCCATACCGGAGCCGGAGTGCATGCTGACCTCGCAGTTCATGAATCCTCCGAGGCTTTCCAGCGCGTGGCGGCGGATGAGCGCCTCATCACGCACCAGTTCGCCTTCCGGAAACAGCGCTTCCATGGCGGTCTTCACCGCGTTCTCCTGAGGCGAACTGCTTTCGCAGCCGTAAATATGGACGTTGTTGGCATTCAGCGCGAGCAACAGCCCGGCCACCAGATCCCACGGGTCCGCGTCGTCGCTTTTCGCCTGAAGGGCCTTCTTCAGCGCGAGGGTCCGCACGGAGCCGATCATCTTCAGACCCGTGCCGGAGATGTCAGCGCGCTCCTTCTTTGGGGGTGGCGTCTGCTCCACCACGCGCGGTTCAGAACGGACGGTTTCTTCACCCGTGTAGCGGAACGTCCGCTCTTCGATTTTCAGGGTATTCGGGTTGAGCCAGTAACCGATGACGTCCGTTTCCTGCTCACCCATCCAGCGCGTGACGAAATTATAGCCTTCTGGTCGAAGCGGAGACCCGTA
The DNA here is from genome assembly GCF_018812105.1 of Gluconobacter sp. P1D12_c. Classification (NCBI taxonomy): domain Bacteria; kingdom Pseudomonadati; phylum Pseudomonadota; class Alphaproteobacteria; order Acetobacterales; family Acetobacteraceae; genus Gluconobacter; species Gluconobacter sp. P1D12_c. Next base: position 10,864 of record NZ_JACSIQ010000018.1, on the reverse strand, counting down.
CTCGCCCGTCTCAACAACGAGCGTTCCGTCAGGGCGATGCTCGGCGATCCAGTCTTCCTGCGCAGCCCGAAACGCCGAGGCATCCGTGACGTAGCGATTGTCGTCAGCGCCCTGCCCGAACAGATCTTCGGTCCAGACAACGCCATGTTTTTGCGCCAGCGCATCATCAAACCGTGCATCACGCGCGTACCACTCGTCCTGCTGCAGGTGCCAGGTGAAGTCGCGCCAGTTCACGGTATCATCCGGATCTTTGGCATTGAGACGATACCCGGCCGGGTCCTCCCCGTCTTCGACGCTCTCGGCGAACATCTCAGCCCAGGCGGCCGCCTGATCTTCCAGCGATGACAGGGCCAGTGTCCGACGCTCCCTCAGGTCCGGGCCACGGCCAATCTCGATGGCATGCAGGATCGGTGGATGCAGCTTCGCCAGCAGTGTCAGTCCACGGAGATAGGCAGGCGTGATCATCAGCGCCATGCACAGCTGCTGATCCGTATAGCCCAGTTCTTCGCGCATCCGGGTTACGGCACGCCACTGGTCCGGCTCGGACATGCCTTCGCGGATCATATTCTCACTGGCCGCCGCCAGGGCTTCGTGCTTGCTCTCTTCGCGCGTCACATGAACCGGGATCTGTGAAAGTCCGGCATAGATGGAGGCCCGTTTCCGGCGATGACCCGCTATGATCATCAGACGCCCGTCTTCCAGCTCCCGCACTTTCGGCGGGTGAATGAGTCCCACCTGCAAAATGTTCGCCGCAAAGCGTCGGATACTGTCCTGGCTGCTTTCTGCTTTGCGGGGATTATCCGGATTGTCGACAAGGCTGTTCGGATCGACAAGGCGCAGTTCGTCCATGATGGGCTCCAGTGATGTCGTAAGGGTGTCGTGGGGAGGGAGAAGTCAGGCGGTCAGGCTGTGCGCGAGGTGGGAGACCACACGCTCGATATGCTCGACCTCCAGCTGTCGCGTTGCCAGCGTCAGCGTGGCCGTGCCGTAAGAGCCGTCTTCGTCGGTGTCGTAATCGGCCTGCACGCGCCGGATAACCGTTTCGACGCAGTGCCAGACCACAAGGTCAACACTGTTCGGAAACAGAGGGGCAATCGTCTGGTCAGGTCCAGGCGCTGCAACGGCCTTCTCAAGGGACAGGTCTTCGAACAGATCCGGGCTGTCGCCCGCTGTCACATGAAGCGTTGTCCACCAGCCTTCTTTGGCCTCGTACTCAACTTTGACCGTCTTCACGCCATGCGTCCGCATCGCCTCAAAGATCAGTGCCAGATTTGCTCTCAGCGCCACTTCGGCCGCGGGTTGTCCTGCCGGGTCTGACACGCCTCTCTCCTTTTTTCTGTTGTGATGATCTCGGCGCGGGCACAGGGCGTGGCTTTGCGCAAGGCCGCGCGTTAGCGCGCCAGGCCTGAGCCTTGCGCGGAGCCGCGACCTGTGGCGGCTCCCTCTCGCATTGCCGTTTCTCTTCCCGTCGCCTTCTCTCTGTCCTGAGACAGGCACGGCGGTAGCGACTCAGTCGTAAAAAGGCAGCGTCCCGTCGATGAACCCATCCCGATCAAAATGAAGGTAATGGCAGTCCTGCTCCCGGGCCTGAGCCATCAGGGCGGCCAGTTCGGGAGACACGTCCTGCGGGACGTCCTCCCCCTCGTCGGGAACATGAATCATCCAGCCATAGGGTCCGCCAAGACAGCTTCGCCCTGCTGTGCCCCCGCTGCTGAGATAAAGCTCGCACGCGTCGCGCTCTGCGACCGGAAGATGCCCGGTACTGAGATCCAGGTGCCGGCAGACGAGGCCTGCGGTTGACGGTTTGGCCTTGCTCATACCTGCCCCTCGGGTCTGACAATGAACGACGTCAGACAACTGCCCCCGGTCCAGCGATCCATGGTCAGCATCATCTCGGCACCATCACGCGTTTGCGCAATGGTACCATTCAGGCGGCCCCGTTGCAGATCCTCCGGGGTAATTACGGGCGGCGCGTTGCGGTCCACGAAATCGGCTTCCGCGCAAGCGGCATCCTTGTATGGCCCGTGCCAGTCATTCCCGTTGACGGGATAGGTGTCCACGGTGCGCAGCAGGGCTTCACCGTTCGGATAGGTGAAGATCTCCACCGTCACGCCGCACAGAACTTTGGAAGTGGTGGTCTGGTCCGTCTGGCTCATGCTGCGCACTCCGCCAGTGGGATCAGGCCTTTCATGATGGCGTGTCGCTCATGACACGGTCCATGGACTGTCGCCCGGTTATAGACAGGCGCGTCGTCCAGATTGGAGTATGCCAGAAAAATTGCCGCATCCTTTGGGTCACGCAGCAGGTTCAGCCAGGACCACACCGGAGTTTCGCCTGTCCTCTCCGGCGCCTTGATCGTCGAGAGCTCGTCCACACGCTTCTGGAGCCACGCGGAAACCGGCCCCTTGCGAAGCGCGAAATGTCCCGTGCAGGTCATGCCCCGATCCAGAAGCGCCTGCGCACCCACAGCGTCCCGCAGAACAGTCCGGCACTTGCGGATATAGGTTTCTGCCTGCGTCTCACTGGCACCGGAGAAGCGCATCCCGCCCCCCTCGCAGGAGGCGGCATACTGCACGACTTCGCGCATGATCTCCCAGCTCTGTCCCGCGCCAATCAGGGACCAGCTTCTCGCGCGGAGCGACCCCCGCCCCTCATAGACATTGTTATCGCCACCCAACTCCATCAGCAGATACTGATCGGCATGGAAGCTGCTATCGGCAACATGAGGGCGCAGGGTCTCTGCCGGAAGTCGCACGGCGGCGAGGTCATAGACGATACGATAGGACATGCTCTCTTCCTCTGATCTCTCTTTCAACCTCTCCGCGGATGCAGGGGCTGTCCGGTGCGGCAAGGCCGCGCGCAGCGCGCACGGCCTGAGCCTTGCCGCACCGGGCGGGCCATGCCCGCCCCKCCCCCCTCCTTATGCTGCCGCTTCTTCTTCCTCTCCTTCTCCCCCATTGTCGTTGACGCTCAGACTTTCCATCGCGGCCAGCGCCTCGGCAGCCTCAGCCTCCCGACGCGCCGTATCCTCGGCCAGATCCGCCTCCAGAGACGCCATCTCTTCTTCCTTCTCCTCCAGAAGTGCAGCCTCGCGGAACGGCATCCCGTCGCGGGCACGGTAGCCGGGCAGCTTGCGTTCCGTCTCGGCCAGCAGCCGCTGCGCATCCGCAAGCTCGCTGTCGAAGCGCAGCAGGGTGTTCTCGATGCGGGCGATAAAGCCGAGCGGGGCCGTGTCGTGATCAAAGTCGATCCCGATCATCCGGTCCTCGGCCACGATGGCGATGGTCGCGTCCCATTCGGTCTGGTCCATGAAGGTCGAGCTCCAGGTCTCGCACACCAGCTCGAAGCCACCGATTTCGCCAAGTGTCCACCGACCCTTCGTTTCTGCGCGTTTGGCCGTGCGCGCCTGACCCATCAGCCACTTGCCGGCATCCTGACGTTCGGTCAGCACATCCGACTTGCGCACAAGCTGGAACGCCTCGCCCCGTGTCGACTGGCGTTTCGCGATATCCGCCCGGATCTTCGGGATAAACGTCTCCGCAGTCCTCTGATCGCGCTCGGCCCGCTCGATCGCACGACGCACGTTGAACTGGTCGTCGTAATGGGCGGCTTTGAGGCGACGCAGGCGCGCCAGCTCCGCCTCCAGTCCGGCCTTTTTCATCAGGCGCTCGTCACCCGAAGCCAGCGCCTTGGCCATGGCAAACTGGTTCGCACTCTCGCCGATATCTTCCAGACGGCGGATCGAGCGGTCTCCCGACATGGCCAGACACAGAAAACGCTGCTTGCGCTCCAGAAGCTGCCAGTTTGTGGCATCCACCGAACCCTTCAGGGCATAGGCGTAAATCTGGATCACAGGGTTCTGGTTGCCCTGGCGTTCAATCCGTCCCTCACGCTGGATGATGTCGGCCACCAGCCAGGGCACATCGAGATGGTGCAGGGCAATCAGACGCTGCTGTGCATTCACGCCCGTACCCATTGTCGCGCTCGAGCCGATCAGGATGCGTTTGCGCCCGGAATTGAGATCCCGGAACAGTCCCTGCTTGGCCGCGCTCTTTTTGTAGTGCTGCATGAACGCGATTTCGTCGCGCGGCACGCCCATCCGCATCAGCTCATCGCGGATCCAGAGATAGGCCGAGAAGCCCCGTTTCTCCAGCGCCGCTTCCGTACCAAGATCCGAGAAGATCATCTGCACGGCCCCGGGCAGGTCATACGGCTTGCCGGTGTCGGGATCGGTGTAGCGGTTTTCGCGCGTCGCCTTCCAGATGTCGAAGACCTTCGCGATCATGACGTTCAGCTTGTTGCTGGTGTCGTTGTCTTCCCAGGGCCGGACAAAGCGCAGATCGATCGCGGCATGACGCGCATCGTTGATCACGGACAGGATGATGTCCTCACCCTTCTGCGGCTTGCCCTTGCGCTCCTCAATCACCTTGATCCGTGCTTCCAGATCCCTCTGGTAGTCACGGAAGGCGGGTCCGCTATCAGCGACGATGATCTGGCGACCGCCCGTGGCGATCTCGGGAAGTTTCACGTACTGGCGCAGGTCATCCTGCTGCACCACGTCCGCGAAATGCCGGTACATGGCCATCAGATCGGCCACGTTCACGAACTCCGCAAACCGCGTCACAGGCTTGTACAGCCCGCTTGGCTGAAGCTCGAGTTCCGTGCGGGTCTCCCCGAAATTGGCGGCCCACGCATCGAACTCATGCAGGCCACGCTCGATCAGGGCGTCGATCTGCTGGAAGCGCTGGACATTGTACATCTCGCCCAGGGTGTTCGTGATCGGCGAACCCGAGGCCATGACCAGCTCGCGACCGGGATTGAGACGGCTCAGATAGCGGGCCTTGACGTACAGGTCCCAGGCACGCCCGCTGCCATTCGGATCGACCCCCTTGAGGCTGGACTGGTTCGTGCCGAAGCTGAGTTTGCGGAACTGCTGCGCCTCATCCACGAGGATCTGGTCGATCCCGATCTCGCCGAGATGCACCAGATCGTCCTTGCGGCTGGCCAGCCCGTCCAGCTTCGCTTTCATCCCCTCCTTCATGCGCTCGATGCGCTTGCGCGAGATGCGGTCGTCGGCGTCGATCTCGCACAGCAGGCTCTCATAGGATGCGATCTGCGCCTCGATCATCGCCTGCTCAAACGCGGTTTCGACCGGAATGAACTTGAAAGCGTCATGCGTGATGATGATCGCATCCCACTGTCCCGTGGCCGCACGGGCGAGGAAGCGCTGGCGTTTGGCCTTCACGAAGTTCGTCTCATCCGCGACCAGGATCTTCGCGGTCGGGTAGAGCATCAGGAACTCGCGGGCCATCTGCGCCAGACAGTGTCCCGGCACCACCACCATGGCCTTCGAGATCAGGCCGAGACGACGCTGCTCCATGATGGCCGCGCACATCGAGAAGGTTTTTCCCGACCCCACGGCGTGCGCCATGTAGGTGTTGCCCGTGGCGATGATGCGCCAGACCACCCGCTTCTGGTGGGCACGCAGCTGGATCGTGGTGCTGGCCCCGGGCAACTGCAGATGCGAGCCGTCGAATGCGCGGGGGACGAGGTTGTTGTAGGTGTCGTTATACAGCCGCACCAGACGCTCGGCGCGCTCCGGGTCCTGCCACACCCAGGTCTGGAAGGCCGTCTTGATGGCCGCGAGCTTTTCCTTGGCAGCCTCGGTCTCCTGGGCGTTCAGGGTACGATGTTCGCCGTTCTCGTCGCGCCAGGTGTCCCAGATCTGCGGGATGGCCTGATTGAGCGCATCCTCGATCAGTTCCCCTGCGGGACGCCGTTCGGTGCCCCAGACGGACGTCGCCTCCGCCTTGCCCCGGAACGGTCCCTTGTCCAGGGTCCAGGACGCCACCTCCTTCGTATGCCACACCCCGGCTTCGACCCCGATGACCTCGGCAATGAAGCCCTCGATATCGGCGGTCGGGATCCACGGTGCCCCCAGACGCGCCGTAATGTCGCTCGGCCGCAGATCCTCGGGTTGGGCCTCTTCCAGCGCGGCCACGGTCCGGGCAAAGCGGGGATCAGTCTCGGCTGCTTTGCGGGCCTCCGCCAGTTTGGTGCGCACCGCGCCTGACAGCGCCTCATCGGCTGGCACCCAGACATCGCGTCCAGGCTGGCTGCGTCCGGCATCAAGATAGATGGCGCTCCCCAGCTCGGCGATGACCTCGTCCTCGGACCGTCCCAGCAGTTCGGCAATGCGCGGGATCTCCACCACACCCGTCTCATGCAGGCAGACGGCAAGCGCGTCATGGGCGCTGTGGACCTCCGGCTCCAGCGTCGCCTGGATCACACGCTCGGAGAACAGCGGCCCCTGTGTGCCGATCTGCCGGTCCTCGTCGTACTCCTCGATCGAGCTGACCAGCCAGACATCCGGATCGTCGTAGAAGGGCTGGAGGTTCGGACGCCGCTGCGTCGTGCTCTCGTCCCCGGTTTTGGGATCAACACGCGTGCTGGTGATCGTCAGGTTGATCGGGCCGAACTGTCGCACGAACGTCTGGTAAGCGCGCTTGAGGTCCGCCTGGAGTGCACTGTAAGGCAGGTTCTCCACCTGAGCGCGCAGGACCGCACGGGCGGAATCGCGGACGGGGATCAGGCCTTCGATGATGCGCGCGTGCTTCTGGAAGATGCCGTCCTTCTGCTCGCCTTTCTTGACCTTCACCGGCACCGACTGGCCGTCAATGATCTGGTGCAGCGCACCCTTTTCGATCAGGTAGCTGCCTTCCTTGAGGCTCGCCCCCTGCCGTGCCGACATCCGCACGGCGGCTTTCACGCAGCACCTCAACATCGAACGTCTGCGGCACCGGGAAGCGTGCCAGCCTGGCCAAGCGGGAAAGAGCGCTCGGCAGGGCATCGTCGAGCATCAGCATTGGGTTCGCCGCGCAGGTGTATTCCGGCCCGAACTGTCCGCTCGTCCAGCCGTGCCGACCSAGMACCTGCTGACCGTTCTCTACGAAATAGCGGTTGATGCTGAGCGGTCCCTCCCCCTCATCCGTGTCGGGCAGATCCGCAACCTCCAGCCAGGCGCTCTCGCCCGGGCTGTCCCCGATCTCGCGCCGGCGCAGGACCAGCACGTCCACCACCACGTCGGTTCCGGCATCATCCCGCATCGCGCCAGCCGGCAGGCGGACCGCCCCGACCAGGTCCGCCGTTTCGAACAGGTGGCGCCGTGCTGTGGCGTCGCGCTTGTCCATTGTCCAGCGTGACGTCACGAACAGCCCCATGGCACCAGGACGCAGGCGGGAGACAGAGCGGGCGATGAAATAGTCATGCAGGGACAGGCCAAGCCGCCCCAGCTCGTCCGTGCCGCGCACCGTGCGGTTGCTGAACGGCGGATTGCCGATCGTAAGGTCGAACTGCTCCGCAATCTTCGCCGTCGTGAAGTCCTCGGCGCGAACCCACTGGTTCGGAAACAGCTTGCGGGCAATGCGGGCCGTCAGAGGGTCATTCTCGATCGCCGTCCAGGCTGTCTTGGGGGCAAGTTTCTCCGGGATCGCGCCCATGAACAGACCCGTGCCACAGCCCGGCTCCAGCGCACGTCCGCCGCGGAACCCCATCTGCGCCACCAGATCCCACAGCGCATGCACGATCAGTTCCGGCGTGTAATGGGCGTACTGCGTGGCCCGCGCCAGTCCGGCCCGCTCCTGCTGGCTCGTCAGCGTCTCAAGCTGCACCCCGATTTCTTCCCAGCCCTGACGGAAGGCTTCGCCCGGACGGGGGAACAGGCTGTTGGCCAGCTCCCCGGCTCCAAATCCCGTAAACTTCGCGAGCAAAGCCTGCTCGGACGGCGTTGCATTGCGCCCCTCGGTCTCCAGTTCGGTCAGAAGACGGATGGCGGCGAGGTTGTCCCGCGCCCGCGCTTTCCATCCCTGCGACAGGTCGCGTGTGCCACACAGGCGGAAGTCGATCTTAGGCGCCACGACCGGGGCTGCAGCGGCTTCTTTCGCGAGGGACGCGGCCTCGTCAAGCGCACGATCTCCGGGCAGGTCGCCCCAGAACAGGGTGTTGCTGCCGCCCCCAAGGGCTGAGGTGTCGAAAAAGCTGAGCTGGGTCTTGCTCATGGGAGAAACTCCGGACAAGCGGCAGCGCCCGGTGCTGCGCGGGGGCAGACCGGGGGGCCGGGAAACAAACAGGATGGGATCGGGCGAAAGGCGCTCAGGCCTTCCGGGTCAGGTCACAGCGGACCGAAGCGCAGGGAGATCTGCTCGCGCTCACTGGACGACAGACGCGACAGGGCCTCACGGTGATAGGGGGATCCCTGACGGGCCTGGCGCGCGACCTGCCACCAGGCATTCTGGTCCGAGCAGGTCACGCCGCGCAGCTGGGTGTCAGCGTGCTCCGGGCCGCAGCCTTCGAGAATGGTCCAGCCCTCGCGGTGGGCCTGAACCAGGCTGAAATTCTGTGTGGGGGGTGGGCGTGTGAAGGCCATGACGGGCATCGTCTGCTGTCTCCTTTCTGACCCTTTCCGGCGAGCGCGGCGTCGTTCTGGGCCGCAAGGGCGACGCGTCAGCGTCGGGACCGCCCGGCCCGCAGCGCCAGCGAGGACACGGACGGACCCACCCCTTGCGGCACAGGGCGATCCCGTGGTGCCTGCCCTTCTCCCCCTTCCTTTTCTTTCCTCTTCTTCTTTTACTGTCCGCATCTTGTGCGACCTGTGCTGTAACGATCGAAGACGGGCGACTATTCCCCGGGCAAACTCAGGAACCTGTTAACCCCTCGTGCAGTACTCTCAGCAGCAACTTGAAATCATGACCTGTGCGACCCATGTACAAGGCATTTCCAGGACCCTGAGGGACATTTATGACTGACCTGACCGAGACCCCGGCACACCCTCATGCCGATCTTCTGCCACTCACCGCCGACATCGTGGCAGCCTATCTGTCGCAGAACGCGCTCTCCGCCGACCAGCTTCCTGCGTTGATCCGCAGCGTGCACGACGCTCTCGCAACCCCAGCCACGCCGGAGCCTGTCGCGGAAGAAGCCCCGCCCCCCGCCGTAAACCCGAAGCGCTCCGTGTTTCCGGACTACATCATCTGCCTGGAAGACGGCAAAAAGCTGAAGATGCTCCGCCGTCATCTCAAAACGGCGTACAACATGACGCCTGATGAATACCGGGCCCGCTGGGGCCTGCCCCCCGAGTATCCGATGGTGGCTCCCGGCTATTCCGCGCAGCGCGCGGCTCTTGCGCGGGAAATCGGCCTGGGCTCCAGAACCCGATCCTCTGCGCCTCAGGAAGAAGACCTTCCTCCGGTGAAGAAGCTTCCCGAAAAACGGCGGGGCCGTCCGGCCCGCGCCTGAAACTAGACGGGTCCTCCCCCGTTACCGAAGGCACCGGCCGGAAGGGTCCAGTTTTCTGTCAGAACCGTCTGCAACGGGCGGTCTGACAGGCAGGCTGCGACCAGATCGGGCCGCGACCGGGCCACTTGATAAACCGTCCCTTCGGACGACAGCTGCTCGAGCCCCCGGTCACGTTTGATCGTGCAGCCGAATTCCTTTTCATATCCGTTCAATTTCGCAAACCGGTTCGCATCCATCCATTTCAGGGTGGCGAACTGGTCTGCATTGCCGAAGATGCAGAACGCGCAGGACAGGCGCGAAAATCCGACCTGATATGGATAGGCTGGCATGACGCGCCAGCGCTTCAGGATCGCCCAGACCTCTGCTTCGGACCACTGATGTACCGGCCTCCAGTGGTCGACATGCCGACGCCGCCGCGTCCCGTTTCTCGTGTCGGTACGGTGAGGCTCAAAGGCCGCATAGCGCGCCCGTGCAGGACTTTCCTCGGCACGTTCGCCTGTCACGACCAGGGTACGACGGTTGAGAAACCTGTCCTGTCCGCGGAGGGCGCGATCCGCCACGTCGATCTTGAGACTGGCCGAGCACCAGCGCACGGACAGGCTGGCCGAGACCTGTGGAAAGCGCAGCCGGGTTCCGTTCGGGCCCTGCCCGCCGGCGACGACGCGTCCCTGCGGGGTCTCGAAGACCACGGGCGCGGTCGGCATATCGTGGCGAAGCATCTCGCGCTCGAAGCCGCCCTCGCGCCAGGACCGATAGAGTGGCAGTCCGAAGTCGCGGGCCAGGGCTTCGACATACAGAGCGGTGGAGGGCCAGTCCATGAAGGATCCCCCCTCCCCGTCCACATCGTGGTGCCACAGCTCGATGCGTTCGGCCGGAGCACCGGCTTCCAGCAGGGCGAGCAGACAGGCCGTGCCATCCTTGCCCCCGGACACTGCGACAATGATGCTGTCATAGGACGCGAGATTCGGGCTCATGACGTCCACCGACTGACCGGGGCGCCTGTCCGCACCGAGCGGCACATCAGGGCGTGGGCGATCGGGCGTTCCCGCAGCAGCAACGGCTTTTCGTGGCGACCGTCCCAGGTCAGCCCCTCACAACGTGTCAGCAGCCCCATCTGCACGGCCGCTTCGTCGCGACAGGCGCACACACGCTCATTGCCACCTGAGCTGCGGCGGCACGGCTCATCCGCAGGAGCGCCGCAGCCCGTGCAGGCAATCGTCAGCGCCGGATCACCGTCTTCCCAGTGCGTGTTGCAGCGGCGGCAGGTTGTGGGTTCCTGCGTGTCGGTCCAGCGCATCGGAGGCCGGCCACGGGGGGTTGGAACATAGGGAAACTGGTAGCGTCGCATGATGCTCGATCCATCTCTGGTTCTTCAAACATCCTTGCGACGGCCTGTCGGTCGCCCGCGCTGCAACAGGTGGGCGCAGCGGCAGGATCGGCGTCATCCGGACCCACGCGCAGGCGGCGCAGCCGGCGAGCATGGGGAGGACGGACGGCGATCCACCTGTTGCAGCGCGGGCGACCGACAGGCAGCGCCTTGTTTTCCCTCTTGGCTTTTCATGCTTTTGCC
>NZ_JACSIQ010000170.1:0-617 GCF_018812105.1 Gluconobacter sp. P1D12_c | reverse complement strand
TATACGTTACACTTTCCCGTATGACACACATAATGATCGGCTATGCCCGCTGCTCGACGGACAAACAGGATCTCGCGGCCCAGCATCAGGAACTGCTCAAACTCGGTGTTTCTGCCGATCGTATTTACACCGACAAGGGCTTCACCGGCACGAACCGGGAAAGGGCCGGCCTTGACCAGGCACTGGCGGCTGTTCGTAGTGGCGATACTTTGGTCGTACCAAAGCTTGATCGACTGGCCCGCTCTGTCCCTGATGCACGGCTTATTGGCGACAGCCTGGCATCCCGTGGCGTGAAGCTTCAACTTGGGAACAGTATTCACGATCCGTCTGATCCAATGGGCAAGTTGTTCTTCAACATCCTTGCGACTTTCGCGGAGTTTGAAGCCGATCTGATCCGGATGCGTACTCGTGAAGGGATGGCCGTTGCACGCGACAAAGGTAAACTACGCGGAAAGAAACCCAAGCTTTCTGAACGTCAGCAAAAAGAGCTTCGCCGGATGTATGATACCGGCGATTACTCCATCAGCGATCTTTCAGAACTGTTTTCTATTTCTCGGCCAACTGTCTATCGAACTCTCAGCAGAACAGCCTCAACGTTCTTGTTGGGTTCACTCTAA
>NZ_JACSIQ010000169.1:0-618 GCF_018812105.1 Gluconobacter sp. P1D12_c | reverse complement strand
CATCAGTATTATAACACAACTGATGGCGATGGTTCAACACAAGACCGCCAAGACTGGTGGTCTCGGATGGAATCCGTAGGTCGTTCATATACGAAATTAGAGGCCCAAAGGGTCATCAAAGCTCAGTCATATGATGGGGGGTATTATCCTCGTTCATGGCTTGGGCATGTGTTCCATCTGGGGTGGTCTGTTGATGATATCTGCTGGCTGATATCTGCTGACTGCAAGCACCTTGGGCTTATAGCTCGGGATTATTCTGCTGATGAGAATCTGCGTTTTGCGTGTCGTTCGGAACAGGAAGACAGGCGACGCTTCAGGCTTCCTGCTGGTGGTTTAGAATACGTTCCAGAGGTTAAGGAAGCGAAGGAATCACGCGGAGAGATTTTTGATGCAGGACCGTCTGAGAATGGGTGTGAGTCATCTTCTCGGATAGGTTTTTATGAGCTTCTTCGTCGCAACAGTGGGAACAAGGTTGATGTGTTTAAACATCTTGAACGCATTGKCAGGGATGAGGCCATAAGGCTTCAATCTGAGCGCATGGCTGACAGGCTTGAAGGGCTGGGGATTCCGTCTCGGCGTAAGAAGCAGGATGGCACCTTTTTCAAGGTGGGTTTGCTG
>NZ_JACSIQ010000168.1:0-618 GCF_018812105.1 Gluconobacter sp. P1D12_c | reverse complement strand
ATACTTCCCCTTATTCGGGAGAATGTTATCAATCCAATAGGTCAGCTCATTCCTCAACTGGCGACGCTCAGCAACAGCAACAGCAGGAATGAACATGATATGCCTAAACTGTTCATCCATCTGCTTAGCTAATCCAGACAGCAAACCCACCTTGAAAAAGGTGCCATCCTGCTTCTTACGCCTAGACGGAATCCCCAGACCTTCAAGCCTGTCAGCAATGCGATCAGATTGAAGCCTTATGGCCTCATCCCTGCCAATGCGTTCAAGATGTTTAAACACATCAACCTTGTTCCCACTGTTGCGACGAAGAAGCTCATAAAAACCTATCCGAGAAGATGACTCACACCCATTCTCAGACGGTCCTGCATCAAAAATCTCTCCGCGTGATTMCTTCGCTTCCTTAACCTCTGGAACGTATTCTAAACCACCAGCAGGAAGCCTGAAGCGTCGCCTGTCTTCCTGTTCCGAACGACACGCAAAACGCAGATTCTCATCAGCAGAATAATCCCGAGCTATAAGCCCAAGGTGCTTGCAGTCAGCAGATATCAGCCAGCAGATATCATCAACAGACCACCCCAGATGGAACACATGCCCAAGCCATGAACGAGGATAATACCC
>NZ_JACSIQ010000167.1:0-618 GCF_018812105.1 Gluconobacter sp. P1D12_c | reverse complement strand
GAAAACCGACCGCTCGATCCGGCCAACTTCACGCAAGGCCACAGCCAGACCATTCTGACGGGGATAAGATCCGAGCTTCCGCAGCATGGCCGAGGCCGTCACGGTTCCACTCCGAATGGATGTGACCAGACGCAGCAGGTCGTCCCAGTGGGCCGCAACATGATCGGTATTGATCGGGTCACCGGCCATTCCACTCAGGAGATCACCGGGGCTTTGATCTGGAAACAGGTGAAGTTTCCGCTCTTTCAGATCCCGTATCCTGGGCGCAAATCGATAACCAAAGAAGGGCATCAGCCCGAAAACATGATCCGATGCCCCACCCGTGTCGGTATAATGCTCTTCAATGGAAAGCCCGTTGGCATGATACAGCAGCCCATCCAGAACATAGGGTGCTTCACCGGCCGTCGCCGCAATCACCCGGGTCGAAAACGGATCATACTGATCGGAGATGTGGGTGTAGAAACTGACGCCCGGTTCACTGCCATTGCGCGCATTGATATCGCTGATCGCAGCGCCTCTGCCACCTGCATGAAACAATTGACCATCACTTGAGGACGATGTGCCGTCTCCCCAGAGTGACGCCAGGGGCAGCCCACGATGGGCTGCAACCATACGGCC
>NZ_JACSIQ010000166.1:0-620 GCF_018812105.1 Gluconobacter sp. P1D12_c | reverse complement strand
TTACCGGTCCGATAGAGGTCTCCAATGATCTGCACCGCCTTCAGTAATCCCTGTACCGTGCGACCACCCTGAAACTGGAACGCGTTCAGGAATGGACCAATGGCAGGACGAAGAGAGCGATGCCGGTTGATCAGTTCGGCCGTGCGATCAATGGTCTCTGGAGCTGTCAGGGTTTCAGCCCTGCCGATGGCGTCCTGGAGGCGGGGCCAGTCAATTCCCGTAATGGCAGACAGTGAATCAACGCCCTGATCACGGGCCTCAATCAGATGACGGCAAGAGGTTGTCAGCAGACGAAGCTGGGCCTGCAACGATCGCATGGTGACAATCGCTTTGTCACGGATCCGGTGCTCGGCACGGCGCATCATGCTTCCGAGGAGTTTGTCCATCATTGTGAGGGCCGCGTCGGTTAGAACCTCCTCAAGTCGGACCCCGGCTGCCACCAGAATGGCGTAACGACGGGATGACCGAAGCTCGGCCAGATGCTGGGGCGTAATCCGGGCAGCTTCTTCGCTCAAACGGTCAAAGGCCACACGCGGTATGGTCGTGGCGCGAGCGCTGTCGAGGTTCAGGGATCGTACACACTCCAGGCGTTCCAGCAATCGCAGGATATTGCGCGCGGC
>NZ_JACSIQ010000165.1:0-620 GCF_018812105.1 Gluconobacter sp. P1D12_c | reverse complement strand
GCTCAGGAAGAAGGAGCGAATGGGACGGTCAGCGGCCCCGACCTCGGCTATTCTCCCGCGAGCGATTCCGGCCAATTTCTCTGGCTCGTTCCCGTTGAGCCTCAACCGCCTGATCTTGGAGTTTCTGGCGTAGCTGTTGGGCCAGTTTCACGCAGCCCTCGATAACCTTCTCCCGGTATTGGGTCGGAATATCCCTCAGAGCCTTCACAAGAGGCTCCAGACGGCTCTGAAGCTGTTTCAGGCTCTCTCTGTCTTCCTTGGCCCGTTTGGTCGCTGTGCGGGCAACTGTGGCGCTCTGAACGGCAGGTTCATAATGCTGCTGAACGGTCTGACTGATGCGTTTTGCCACCTGCTCAGGGTCTTCCACAACACGGGTAAAAATCCCCTTCTTGAGCACCTGCGGTTCTAGGTCAGCAGGGGTCAGGTTTTTGTGCTCGGGTGCGTCCCGTTCTAGCGCCCCGTAGTAGGTTTTCAGCTTGGTGTGGGTGGCCTTGCTTCCTTCGATGCCGCGTTCCAGTCCGACAGGGCGTCCCACAACTCGCGCAAAGTCGGTCTGCATCTCGTTCAGGGCCTTGGCACCACCGAGGAACCGGCGGCAATTCAGGCGGCCTGTATCGGGG
>NZ_JACSIQ010000164.1:0-621 GCF_018812105.1 Gluconobacter sp. P1D12_c | reverse complement strand
GGCCGTCACGGTTCCACTCCGAATGGATGTGACCAGACGCAGCAGGTCGTCCCAGTGGGCCGCAACATGATCGGTATTGATCGGGTCACCGGCCATTCCACTCAGGAGATCACCGGGGCTTTGATCTGGAAACAGGTGAAGTTTCCGCTCTTTCAGATCCCGTATCCTGGGCGCAAATCGATAACCAAAGAAGGGCATCAGCCCGAAAACATGATCCGATGCCCCACCCGTGTCGGTATAATGCTCTTCAATGGAAAGCCCGTTGGCATGATACAGCAGCCCATCCAGAACATAGGGTGCTTCACCGGCCGTCGCCGCAATCACCCGGGTCGAAAACGGATCATACTGATCGGAGATGTGGGTGTAGAAACTGACGCCCGGTTCACTGCCATTGCGCGCATTGATATCGCTGATCGCAGCGCCTCTGCCACCTGCATGAAACAATTGACCATCACTTGAGGACGATGTGCCGTCTCCCCAGAGTGACGCCAGGGGCAGCCCACGATGGGCTGCAACCATACGGCCAAGGGCTTCGGCGTATCCGGCCTCGCTGATATGCCAGTCATGCAGATGCGCCAACTGGCGCAGGGTGGCACCCTGACAGGTGTCGGCCATGCGTGT
>NZ_JACSIQ010000163.1:0-623 GCF_018812105.1 Gluconobacter sp. P1D12_c | reverse complement strand
CACCTGCGGTGAGAACGTCCGCATATATGATGACCTCAAGGCGGAGCATAGGAAATGGACACGCAAGCTCTCTGATTGCTTCCGTTGGCTCAATCAAAAATATGGTTCAAATCTGTATTTCAGGGGGACTGAGTTCACTCATAATGAGGATCATGAAACCCTTAACATGCATATGAATATCCTCTTTGATCTGCCGTATTTGAAGGGGAACGGCTGGCAGGATTTTCTTGCTGATGTTCGTGAGAGGATGTCGTGCATTGTTAAGGATGCGGGAACTCTTGAGTCTGTTGATGAGGTCACAAAATATGTGACTAAGCCGAACGATATTGAGACGATGGAGGATGGCCATCTTGAGTGGTTCTATAATGAGACACTCAATACGCGACTGATACAGAGGTACGGATCGTTTAAGGAGTTCAAGGGGTCTCTTAATGATGAGAGGCTTCGCATCGTTCGAGATCAGTCTGATGGATCTCTGAAGATGATGAAGAAGCGTGTCATCAATGATGCTGAGCTTTTCACGAAGCGTGATGAAGGCGAAGCCACGATAGGTGTCCCTAAATCATTGGATATGTTCGGGCCCGATATTGCTATGGCTCTCTGTGTTGAGCCTTCTCTTGATG
>NZ_JACSIQ010000162.1:0-624 GCF_018812105.1 Gluconobacter sp. P1D12_c | reverse complement strand
CGTGCTGTTGCAAAGCGTGTTGATGCTGCAAAAGCTAAGGCTGAAAAGTTTGAGAAGGCTGGCACGTTGGTTGGTGCTGTTTCTTCTGCTGTTGCTGGTGGTGTTGTTCAGGTTTCTGAGTCATTCACGAAAAGCCGTTTTGATGATGGTGCGAAGTCTCGTGAAAATGAAATTCATTTATTGAAGAATCAAAATGAGAAGTTGAAAGCGAGTAATTCATCACTAAAAACAAAAATTCACAAAAGTAATGAATCACGAAAATCACTATTGAACGAATTGAAAAGCGAACGCGAAAAAAGTTTTGATAAGGGCAAGCCGTTCAGAGATTTACAGAAGAAGAATGAACAGCTTGAAACTTATCTTGGTTTAGTTTTTGATTCTTTGGATTCGCATGGAATTAATCCTGTTCCGTTCATTAAGACTGTCTACACGTTGGATGATTTAATGCGTGATTGCGATAGGATTGCGAAGGAGTGGCTTGAGTCATTCCAGGCGACGTGGGAACCTAAGGCGAAGCCTCAAAAKGGTTCTGATCGCTCTATTKCCTAGAGCGACGACCCCGAAKGTCCGGKGTCTAGCATTGGGGTTTCGACCTCCATGCTAAAGGCTAAATCAGTATTAAAA
>NZ_JACSIQ010000161.1:0-625 GCF_018812105.1 Gluconobacter sp. P1D12_c | reverse complement strand
GTATAATGCTCTTCAATGGAAAGCCCGTTGGCATGATACAGCAGCCCATCCAGAACATAGGGTGCTTCACCGGCCGTCGCCGCAATCACCCGGGTCGAAAACGGATCATACTGATCGGAGATGTGGGTGTAGAAACTGACGCCCGGTTCACTGCCATTGCGCGCATTGATATCGCTGATCGCAGCGCCTCTGCCACCTGCATGAAACAATTGACCATCACTTGAGGACGATGTGCCGTCTCCCCAGAGTGACGCCAGGGGCAGCCCACGATGGGCTGCAACCATACGGCCAAGGGCTTCGGCGTATCCGGCCTCGCTGATATGCCAGTCATGCAGATGCGCCAACTGGCGCAGGGTGGCACCCTGACAGGTGTCGGCCATGCGTGTCAGACCAAGATTAATCGCATCCGCCAGGATCACCGTCAGCAGGGCGTTTTTGTCATCCGCGACACGGCTGGAACGGCGATGGGTAAAGCAGTCGGTGAAGCTGATCCAGCGGTCCACTTCCAGCAGAAGATCAGTAATCTTGATGCGTGGCAGCCGGTCGTAAGCCGCCCGCCTCAACTCTTCCACAGCAGGGGGTGTAATTGCTTTCAGAGGCGAAATCACAAGACCATGTGCATCAA
>NZ_JACSIQ010000017.1:0-24778 GCF_018812105.1 Gluconobacter sp. P1D12_c | reverse complement strand
GGGCAGGCTTGCGGCTGATGCGGGGTCGCGTGCGGCCCTGCAGCAGACGCGGGCCTGACACCTGCCGCCGAGGGTCGCGCAGTGGCTTTACGGACTGGCACGGCGACTGTCAGACTGAACGCTGGATGCGAGGCCGCCGTCGTGGAACGTGCCTCCCCGGACGGTCCGCAGGACTGGCCGGGGAGGTTGAGGAGCCGTCTCACGGACAGATCCCCCAGACCAGGACCGTCCGTCATCGGAAAAGAACGCGGGCAAGCCGTTACCCGGAAGGGCCGAGACCCGAGGGCCAGACGCCCGGTTGAGGGCGGCTGGACGTCGGGTCTCGGTGGAGCTTGGCGACGCAGGAGCCTAGCGGAATTGATGTGGTGAACGGCCTCTATGCCTTACTTTAGTGCTAGGGTGCCGTTGCCAGTCAGGGCATCCGGAGAAGAACAATGACAGACATTGCAGTTATCGGTCTTGATCTCGCCAAATCTGTTTTTCAAATCCACGCTGTTAACCAGCAGGGATTGCCTGTCCTCAAGCGTCAACTGAGACGCGCCGAGCTCCTAAAATTTTTTCAGAAACTTCCGCCATGCCTCATTGGTATGGAAGCGTGCGGGTCAGCCCATTATTGGGCACGCGAGTTCAAAGCTTTGGGACATACGGTCAGACTGATGCCACCAAACTACGTCAAGCCTTACCTCAAACGCGGAAAAACAGATGCGCGCGATGCCGAGGCCATCTGTGAAGCCGTCACACGACCGACCATGCAGTTTGTTCCTGTCAAATCTGTAGAACAACAGTCTGTTCTGATGTTGCACAGCAGTCGAGACTTGCTGGTGAAGCAGAAGACCATGCTCATCAATGCTCTTCGAGGACATTTGAGTGAAATTGGTCTCATTGCTCCCAAAGGAGTTGTCGGCGCCAAGTCTCTCGGAGGCCTTGTCCATGAAAATCAAGACTCGTGGCCGAATGAAATACGAACCGTCGCACATGCCTTTCTAGATCAGCTTCGTATGATACAGACCCAGATTGAAAAACTGGATGACAGGATCCTGCAATGGCATCGTAATAACGAAAACAGTATGCGACTTGCGACCGTCCCAGGGATCGGTCCGATTGTCGCGAGCGCTATCGCAGCGTCTGTTCCGGACCCAAAGCTTTTTCGGTCGGGAAGACATTTCTCTGCATGGCTTGGTTTAACACCTCGTGTTCATGGCTCAGGTGGCAAAGATACGCTTGGGCGCATAACCAAGGCCGGTAACGGGTATATTCGCAGGTTACTTGTCGTAGGCGTTACTGCTCTCCTGCGCATAGATCGTAAAAAAACACCCAGTCATCTCTGGGGCCAGATGCTTCGGGAGAAAAAGCCTGGACGCGTTGTCTCTGTCGCATTGGCTAACAAGACAGCAAGGATTGCATGGGCTCTTATGAGCCGCGCCGAGACATATCGTGGCACCTCGGCAGTTCCGTGTGCCGTTTGCTAAGATCAGAGACAAAGCCAGTCATCATTTGATGATCTGGTAGATGTGCGGGAGTGTTGAGTTTTGATGACAGACCGGACTGCTTCGGGAACAGAATAAAACCGTGCTCGCTCTTGCGCCATTAAAGCGCGTGGAATTGTTTTAGGTTTTCTGTTCGCGGACTTCATCATGGCCAGCGGCCCTAGTGGCTGCACAAAAAGGCCGGACACATGAGAGCACCAGTTCCGTATGTTTCAAGACAAGATTTTCCTTGCGCCATAGAGGCCGTTCACACAAGAGCGCGCGAACCCGTCAGGGCCACCCCGATCCTTCTTTTCTTCTGCCCTTCACATCACCCACGAGTCAGTATCGAAGAAAGAAAACACATTATCCCCTCTCTCCTGCTCTGCCTTCTTCCATCTCCTCCTCAGCACCTTCTGCTCCTGACGGGCCTTGCGCCTTTTCTTCTCGTCAGCCTTCCAGCACTCTCGCAGGACAGCACGCAGTTCGGGACACTGTGCGCTTATCTGTCCATAAGCTTGACGCCTAAACAGGGCCACGCCGCCGAAGCGGTCGATACCTGTCAGCAGGGTGCTTTTGCCGATCCCCGGATAGAAGATCACGCCGAGACCATCCTGCGCATCGGGTGTTGAGGGCAGCCGAAGGACAAGGGTGGCGAAGCCATCCGAGGTCTGAACCCATCCGGGCGCTGGCCCTGCCAGTTTCCGCAACGGCATCAGGTCAAAGTCCGGGCAGTTCTCAGCTATGGCCGCCGAGAGAGGCTGAGACCTGTGCCAGAAGCTAGCGCTACAGCCCGCCCAGTCTCTCGAAGGATCCGTTGGAAACAGGATCGAGAAAACGGTGATGAGGTCTGCTTCATACACGAGCTGACCGCCCTGCCATTTGGCAAAGCCCGGATCATCGCAGGTGTCGAAATACTCCATGCCCCGGATACTGACGTCCGGATAGTCGTCGGACAGCCCGTCTCCGTGACGGAGGAAGGACGTGCCGATGCCGTTTTCGAGGGTCATCACCAGTGTGGTGTCGTTCTCCCACGCCATCTGGTCCGGTGCGCAGGTCCGGTAGGCGCGCTCTTCGGCGATCTGGCGCAGACGATCCTGCGGGCCGGTGAGTGTGAAGACTGTTGTGACGGCAGTAGCCACGGAAAACATCCTTTTCTTTTTTCAGATGCTTCCCTGCGAGGCGCAGACGGCTGGACGGGACAATGGCGCGCCCTCCAGGGCGCGGGCCGCGTACGGCCGAACCATTGTGGCGGCCAGACGGCCTGTGGCGGTTTATGCTCCTATCCCACTTGTCGTTGTGTCGTCTGAGGCGCAGATTTCTGCTGTTTTGCGTTAACATCGTCTATGCATTTCTGCATGATCTTCTTCTGCTCGATGGTCGCATTATGCGGCAAAATACATTCTGGATGTACTGAGGCGTATTGATAGACGCTGAAGCCCATCATCAAAATGGCGAACAACCCTGCAATCTGACCCCAGATCAGCCACACAAGCTTTGATCGCCGCTTGAATGCCTCCCGGGTCGCCAGAAGCGACATTGTGTATTCATGACGTGTTAGGGCTGATCTGATGACCTTGACTGCCCGTTCATCTGTCATCACACCGCAGGTCAGGATATGTTCCCAGCAATCAGCCAAGCGGCGTTCAGGCTCGTAGTCACTTTGCAGGGGTTTGGCAGGAAGAGAACGCCACAGTTCGGCAACAATAAAAACAGCCGCGCCAACCATTGCCCACGCCATCACCATACCAATCTTGTCGGCGACTGGATGCACGAACTGTTGCGATCCAAAGGGCGCAACATAGCTCACGATACCAGCAATAATCACCCATCCCAACGTCACTCCTGTAGCGGGAAGTGCTGGACGGATATGATCCCAGATCTCGATGCGGCTTTCCGAAACCCGTGAAATATATTCCTCAGTTAGTTTGGCGGCTTCTGGATAAAGCTCCATACTATCCAACCAAGGCGCTTTGGCAGAAGGCAGGTCAGTACGGCTTCCCAAGAAAGCCTCGCCAAAGCTATTTCGTAGAAATCGAAAAAAGATTTTCCCAGTCATATCAATAGTCCTGAACTTATTTTGGTGGAGTCTTAATCTATTTTATTCTAAGTTAAATTGATTAACAGAAGTACAAAAACTAGCTATTATTATAATATTTACCGATGAAAATCTTCCTTAGCATTCGCTATTTCCAAGTTGATCAGTGCCTTGATCCAAAATGCAGGTTGCATAACGAAAGCACACTCAAGTCGCAGACTGAACACATAAGGTCTCTCCGATCGCTGAATAGCCGGAGAGCCCGTATGTCAGTTTTAGCCTCTTTTGAGGGTCGCCGTTTATGGTCCGCCTGAGAGTAAGGCCGCGTGGCGGCCCGTCCCGCATCGAGCGCAGTGACACTGCGCACGCGGCCTGGAAGAGCCTTCAGGCCGAACTCAAAGGTGCGAAAGGCGAAGACAGGATCCGAACCCTCCTGAACGAACTCGGACAGCCCAGTCTCCACGACGTTCATCTACCTAAAGCCTCGGGGGAAGGCACAACCCAGATCGACCATCTCGTCCTATTGCCCCGTGCCCTCATGGTCATCGAGACCAAGCACTATGCGGGCCATCTGAGCGGGCATCCAAATGACGAATACTGGCGCCAACGTTTAGGCAAAGAAGAAGAGGGCCGGCTGATCTACAGCCCTCTTCGCCAGAATGCGGGCCATTGCGCAGCCGTCCGCGCTGTGACGTCACAGGCCTGTCTGGATGTGGAGATCCTGAATCGCGTGGTCCTGACAGGGCGCGCTAGCGTCAGCCCGGCCCTTCAGGCCTGTGTCAGAACCCCGAACGCCCTCGCCGACGAACTGCGACACAACTGCGGAGAGGCGTCAGGACTGATGATGGGCTTGTGGCAGAGGATCGTGCGCGTCGCCCATCACACGAAGAGATAGGCGATAGCGTCTTATTCCACGGCAATACCGATGGCGGCCGCTGTATACCGGGTTGTCGGCAGGATCCTGACCACCACCTCCCCGCTAACGTCGGAGAGATAGAGAAGCCCGTCTTTCGGGCAGCCCAAAGGGCGCCCATCAGGATCGAGCACCAGGCGAAGGCTGGTGATCGGGCTGACTTCATAAACATGATGCTCGTCCCAGGAGACGAACGCATGAATCCGCCCTTTTTCGACCACCGTATGCAGCGTTCCCGGGAGAATACCTCGGGTTTTCTGCTTCAAACGCTCTGACATGAACTGACCAACAGCCTCTTTCTGCTGCTCGGTCAGGCTCTCATATGTGCAGGGGGCGGGATAGATCGGTTCACCAGTCACGCGGCCAGTCCTTCCTTGCTGAGATGGATAAGGAAAGCCACAGAGGGGTCTCCCTTATCGCGACAGGTCAGTGTTTTGCCGACGCCTGCCGTTGTTCGTCAATAAAGTCGGTGACGTCTTTCAGGACGCCATCCGGAATTTCCTCACCGTCATCAAGATCGACTTCCAGACCTTCAGCCGGTGCCTCCGTGCTGCCAGCCGACAGGCCCAGGCAGATATCCGGATCTTCGGGATCGTAATCGACCCGCACAGCCCATCCATCCGACAGAAAGACGAAATCGCTGAGCAGGCCGTCTTCTTCAAGATCGTCGTCGTGCTCCTCCTCGGCCTCGGACGACAGATCAGAGGCCTTGCAGACACCTGCATACTGGCCAGGAAAGGCCGTGTTCAGCGCATCCACAACCTGCTGGGTCTGCGGACGAAAAGGCCCGGTCTTTGAGACCGGCATCGCATCACACATCAGTTCAGCTTCCAGCAGGTGGAGGTCACATGCTGACTGAAGGTCAGACGCGTATTGCCATTATGATCGCCGAGCAGCTCGCACCGCACCCAGGTGTAAGGCTGTGCCGCACCATTATCCTTCTGGAGGATCAGGATATTGCCCTCCTCGCCTGCGCTGGAATGGATGAGATAATTCTTGTTCAGAAGATCCTGAAGACTGTCAGGGATGGCTTCAAATGTGGTTCGGACAGAGGCCGCATGGCCTCCGGCCACGGGTGACGGGGTCGCAATCCCCATACTCCCAAGCGCGGGATCGAGGGCCATGGCTGGCGAAAGGGCAGCGGCCGTGAGGCCGGCTGCCAGGGCGAGAGAAGAAAGAAGGCGGGTCACGGTCTGTCCTTGCGGTTCATTGGATCTGAAAAGATCCCTTTACCCCGCAAAGGTAAAGACCGCTTCTGCGACTTCCTAAAAGAGACTCAGCCCTTTGCAGGGCGTCCGCGACGCTTCTCCGGGATTTTCCGCACAGGCACCTCAGGCTCGGTCTCTTCGGGCTCAGGTGTAGGCTGGCTCCGACCACCCTTCGCGGTCCCAAGACCGATCTGATGCGCCAGCTCGGTCCGATGCCGTGAATATCCTGGCGCCGTCATGGGATAGTTGGACGGCAGTCCCCATTTTGAGCGGTACTCATCCGGGGTGAGATTATAGACGCTCTTGAGATGGCGCTTGAGCATCTTCAGCTTCTTTCCGTCTTCGAGACAGATGATGTAGTCCTCGAACACGGACCGCTTCGGATGGACGGCCGGGACCAGCTCAACTGGTTCTGGCTCCGGCGGCTGGCCGGCCGACGCAAGGGCTGTATGAACACTGCGGATCAAATCAGAAATCTGCTCTGCGGGAAGTTCATGGGCACTCACATAGCTTTCCACAATATTGGCTGTCAGACGCCGAAAATCTGTCTCACTATTTGAGGTCATTGCAAATTCCCTTTTCAAATTTCGACTGTGCAGGATCGCACCCTATACGAAAGATAACCTGACAGGTCACTGCGGCCGCGTGGTTCGCGGCATGGGGGCCGGAGCCACGCCTCGTCCCAGATGACGGTGCTCGGAGCAATAGTGTGTATCGCCCTTTGTTCCGGTGAACCCGAAAGCTGCGCCCTTCCCGCAAACCTCGCAGTCATAAAGCCAGCCGGACTTCGTCCTGGGCCGCTGAGAGATGTAAGGCCTGTCGTCAGGACTGTGATGATCGGACATCCCTTAAAACCCCATGGCATCAAGAGCGGCCGCCGTGTGCCGGAACCGGCCCCCTGTCTCTCTTCTCTTCGATTGCCCCTGCTGGCGCAGCCAGCCCGTCACGCGATGCTCGGCTGGGATTTCCTCAATGAAGCCTGACGGCCTCGCTGAAACACCCTGACGATAGCCGACACTGCTGATCGTGGCCTGCTGCATGGCACGGGTCAGCGACACATAGGCCAGACGGCGCTCTTCCTCATAATTGCGCTCGCCCATCCCCGGAAAGACTGTCTCCTCCCAGGCTGGCAGGAAGACGTGGGGAAACTCCAGACCTTTGGCCCGATGCATGGTCATGAGCTGCACCCGGTCGCGTCCGCGCTCATTCGGTGAGGCCGTGGCAAGGGCTGCGTGCTCCAGAAGATCCTGAAGCCGGGTAAAGCCCTCGGCCAGCCCGACCAGCTCGGACAGGTTCTGCAAGGCCGTCTCCCCCTCTTCGGATGCGGCCTCCCGCCACATCGTATAATAGCCCGTCTCTTTCAGAAGCGTATCGAGGCGATCGCAAAGCCGCATGTCCGGGATCTGCCCGATCCGGGAGACCGTCTCACGGAAGGCAAGCAGGCTGTCACGCACCTTGGCCGGAAGCGTTGCCGTGGTGACGGCCGCACACAGGCTGAGGCCGCGATCCTGAGCCTCCTGCTCGATCTGGCCAAGCGCCTTGGCGCCAAGGCCGCGCCTGGGCACATTGGCCACGCGCCGGAACGCCTCATCGGACTGGCGACTGTCAGAGCAGGCCGCCAGCATCAGGAAAGCGAGCGCGTCCTTCACCACGGCGCGATGATAGAAGCCGACATCGCCGATGATCTCGTAGGGGATGCGCGCCTTGAGCAGCGCTTCTTCCAGAGAACGGGACAGACGGTTGATCCGGTAGATCATCGCCATGTCATGCCAGGCGACACCTTCTGCCGCACGACGTCCCATCTCGGCTGCAATCGCGTCGGCCTCATCTGACGCATAATCGTAGGAGAGCACCTCAATCTTCTGACCGTCGCCCTTCTGGGTAAACAGCGTCTTCGGGATCCGGCCCGGGTCTCGCGCGATGATGGCGTTGGCAGCCTGGAGGATATGATGCGTCGAGCGGAAGTTCTCTTCGAGCTTGAAAAGTCTGGCCCCGTCAAACTCCCGAACGAAGTTCCGGATAAAGCCAATTTTGGCCCCACGCCAAGAATATATTGATTGCGAATCATCGCCCACGGCAAAGAGTTCCCGTGAGTATTCAGACATATAGGTGAGCCACAGCATCTGCGCACGGTTCACGTCCTGAAACTCATCGGCCATCACGGACGTGAAGCGCTGCGACCACCTGTCACGATAGGATCGGTCATTCATCAGCGCAAGCGTTGGCCACATCAGCAGGTCCGAGAAATCGGCGGCATTCTGCTCGCGCAGGGTGGCCTGATAGATCTGGTAAAGCCGGACCGCAAACTCCCAGCCTTCAACATCGACCATCTGACGCGCTGCACGGCGGCGCTCGATCAGCCCGCGCACCCAGGCCGGTGCGGCCTCAGGTGTCACGAGGTTCTCCTTCAGATGCCCGATCCGCTCGCCCATCTTTTTGACCTGCCGGACGTCACACTTCTTGCCTGTGTCCGGTTCGGGCACAGTCTCCGGGTCCATGGCCTTCATGAGACGACGGATCAGCGCCGTGGCATCATCTGCGTCGCGGATGTCAAAGCCCGGGTGCAACTGCGCCACCTCAGGCTCCGCCCGGAGCTGCCGCGCGCCGAGGCCGTGAAAGGTGCCAAGCCAGAATGGAGCCTGTCCCTCGCCTAAGACGCTCGTGATGCGCTCGCGCATTTCCTGAGCAGCCTTGTTGGTAAAGGTCACACACAGGATCTGTGACGGGCGCATCCCATACATCTGAATCCGGCAGGCCACACCAGCCGTAAGCGTCTTTGTTTTTCCCGTTCCCGCCCCAGCCAGCACCAGCACGCGGCCAAGCGCCATGGCGGCCTCACGCTGCACAGGGGTCAGCGGATCCAGTACGGGTGCGAGGGTTTGGGGATAGACGCTCATGCGGGCACCTGCTCAACCGGATAGACTTCAGACGCCACCGGATCCTCGACGGCCACGACATTGCTGCTGTCAGTAAAGAGGGTCAGCGGATGATAGAGATTGAAGCCCTCATGAGGGCCGTCCCAACGCCCGGCAATGACGAGGGCCAGGGCGCGGTTCAGGCCGCTGCCCAGCCACACAAGCTGATGCGGGACCGGCATCTCCGGCGCTTCAGGATCCGTACAGCCGAGGCGGCGCGCATGATCCATCCAGATCGCAGAGGCCTTTTCGTGGCCCAGCATGTTGAAGGTCAGGCCGCTCTTGAGAACCATCTGGTCGATATGCTGGCGGGCCGTTGATCGGGTGTCGTTATACATCATGACGTCCTCAAAAGCCTTGGGGCAGGCTGACAAAGTGAGCGTTGGGAGTTCAGGTCCGTTCAGACGGACGATCGTGGACTTGCGGGTGAAGACGATCAGCTCGCCGTCGCGGTCCCAGGCGTCATTCAGGCGATCACCGCCGATCACGACACCCTGCACCAGACCCTCGGGCGTCTGCGCCTCGCAGAAGACCTCAGGGGCAGAGGATCCCACCCCGGCACGCTTCCAGACCTTCATGGCCTCCGTGTCCTGCCGCCACAGGATCAGCGTGACGGCCTGCCAGCTCAGACGGGATTTACTCTGTTTCATGCGGCCACGTCCTGACGGGCGCGGCGCTGCAGGACCGCGTTCCAGTCCTTGTCCCTGGCACTCGGCGAGTAGCGCAGGGGTTTCAGCCCGGCCTCACGGATCATGGGTGCATAGATATCTTCGTAACGGTCGCCCTGTGCATCGCAATCCACGGCAATCATGACACGGCCGCCTGCCTCAATGGTGCCGAGAAGAGCACGAAACTCCTCTAGGGCCTCGGGACTCATGCCGCCACCTGTTGAGACATACAGGCTGGGTTCGAAATTGAACGGGTCCATGGCTGCATAGGACAACACGTCGATGGCAGACTCACCGATGACCAGACGAACGGGCGTTTCCCCTTTTTCGCCAGTCCTCATCCGAAAGAGCATCTTGCCACCGCCGCCCGAGGAAAAGCCGCGATATTCCGGCCCGCGCATCTCCATGCCGGTCAGCTCGCCTGCGTTGTTGCTATGGGCGAACCAGGCCGTGCCCTTCATGCCCTCACGCAGAAGACCCTGCTGGATCGCAAGATGAATGATGCTCTCCGGCAACGCACGGTCGCGGGTCAGATAGGTCCAGGCGGCCGACCCCGGATGGGGAGCCTGACGGTTCTTCCACATATATTTCGGATCACGCGCGGGCTTGCGCTCCTTCGGTTCCGCCACGTACTCGGCCCCGCTCGGCGTCAGGCCCAGCATTCCACGGAGTTCAACGCGTGCGTTGCCAAGGGACATTCCCGGATTGAGAAACCGGACCAGGTCGATGACCGAGCCTTTGACGATCGAAGAGGAATTGTGCGGATCCCACCAGCCCTTGCCACCATGGGTCACGATGATGCTCTCGCCCTTCTGGCGACGAAAGCGCATGTGTCGGGCGGAACTTTCGGACCGGGCGAACCTGTAACCGGCATTTTCCAGAACAACGATGCAACTGATCTCGTCACGAAACTTCTGGAGTTCGTCGTTCATCTGCTGAGGCGAGTTCTGGTAAGCCATGACGGAAAATCCTCCGGAACGTCCGTTACTTTCGATCTTTGGAAAGTATAGTAAATTACCGTCACAATATCCACTGAATACAACGGAATAACGTGCAATATATTTACTTGATTTATTGAAATAGTTCTTGCGTCCAGAGCGACAAAAACCAGTTTTTCTTGTTCGTCCTGCGGGGGTCTCGGGGGCAGCGCAGCCCCCGGTGTTGCCGCTGAAAGGAGATGTGTGGAGACGTTTTTCTCGTCCCGTCCTGCCAGGAACACGACAGTTGCGGGCCGAGGGTGTCAGGACCGGAAGACTGCGGATCGGCAAAAGCGGGTTGCGGGCGGCGCGGGACAACGTCCTGCGATGAACGCGGCCCTCTTTTGACGAAAGACGCGGTCTGGAGCCCGAAGGGTTGTCTTGAGACCCTCGGACCGTGACTGTCACACTGATCGCATGACGGCGAGGTCGGAACACAGCTCCGTGCCACCCCGCAAGGGGTGGTTGAAGCGGCAACGTCTGATGATACGGCATGAACGGATCCTTCAAGAAGTGTCACCAGCCTGCCCGTGCCATCTGCGACTGATGCCCCCCGGCCTCAGCTTTTTTTCGAAGGCCCTGTGTCGGCCATCCCGTCTTCGTCCTTCTTCGTCTGCCCTTTCTGTCGCTCCAGCTCCGCCAGTGTGCGTCTCACGGCCTGTGAGAACCGCGTTTTTCCGTCCCAGAAACGGCGTGAATACGCGCGGCGGTCCACCGTCGCCGTCCTCATGCCACACCTTCCGGACGATCGAGGCTGTCCAGGAGCTTCTCCTGCGAGCGGCGGCGCAGCGTCGCGGCCTTGCGGCGGAAACCGGCCGTCAGGCGCGATGGCAGCATGAGGGACTGATCCGTGTCTTCCAGGAACACGGCCTCTGCCATGAGGCGCACACTCAGGGCGCGCGCCTGACTGCGAGGGACTGTGAGGGGAGCGGGCGTCGAATAGAACATAAAGCCTCCTGAAACCCGCCTCCTTCAGGAAGCGGGTATAAAAAGACCGGCTCCAGGGCCGGTTTGCGTGCGTGTTTCGAAGAAAAAGGACGTCAGCGTCCCGGATCGCTAAGGATCATCACATCCCCGTCCTGGGCGCTCACGACGATCTCGGTCTCAGGGGGCGCCTGATCTGTGCGGGGACGGGGTTCGTAAGCGCCGCGTACGAACACGAGCTGGCCCTTGCGGGCGCGTCGCTCCAGAAGATCTGTCAGAAAGTCGTTGTGGCAGACGATCCTGTGCCACACGGTCTGCGGGACGCGACGACCGGTGTGCGTGTCGGTCCGGTGGCTGTCCGTCGCCAGACGGAAGAGGGCCACGCGGTGTCCGTCCTGCCCTGTGCGGATCTCGGGATCCGCACCAAGGTTGCCAATGACGATGGCAAGGCTGAGGGTCTGAACCATTGGTCTGTCCTTTTCTCTGGCCCGTGTCAGAAAAGCTCGGCCTGCACGGGCGCGGCAGGGAGAGGCTGGTGTTCGGATGGCAGGGCGATCCGGAAGCGCTGTGCCAGACGGGCCAGATCGGCCCGGTCGCGTGCCTCCTGCTCGGCGGCAAGGGCGCGTGTGTAAGCGTCGATCAGCCCGCTGCCGATGATGCGCTCGCGGATGTCGCGTTCGACGTCCGACCAGGTCCAGGCCGGATCGCCATAACAGCGGTACAGGGCGATGCCACGCAGGAAGCCCAGACGCGCCTGTGTCGTGGAGAACTGCGCCCCCCAGAAGCCATGGATGTCGAAATGGGCGATATGCCCGAACATCTGGCTCAGGCGGTTGTAAAGCGTGCGGTTCCACGCGCTCTGCGGAAACCCGCGTGCGATGAAGGCCAGCAGCGCATTGCCGATTTTCGCTTTCTCGGCTGTGTCGCTGAACTGCGTTGCGGTGAGGCCCTGAGGCTGGATCGGAGGCCGTCGCAGCGACGGACACGCGATGGACGCTGGCTCCGGGCCGTTCATGACTGCACCTCGCGCTCAAGCATCGCCTCGACCTCGGCGAGGTAGGCTTTGAACGGCGTCTCCTCAGGGATCGTCCTGATCCACTGCTCGGTCCCGAGGGAGCCTTTCCAGCGGGCGTCGCAGAAGCCCTCGGGATGATCGCTCCCACGCTCGGGTGTCACAGACACGAGAAAGGAGTCTTCCGGGTAGTCGTCGTGCAGGCGTGCACCGTATGCGGCTACTGCCACCCGGATTTCCGCAAGGTCAGCCGCTTCGATCCGTGTCTGTCTGTAGCGGTCAGGGGACGAACAGGAGATGAGGCTCCCGTGAGAGGCCGCAGGGATGGCAGCCAGAGTGTATGTCGGCATGGTGATCTCCACACAGGACAGGGCCGCCCGTGAGGGCGGCTGATCTCGGATCGGTCAGAGAAAGGCGGGAAGCACCACCACCAGAACGATGAAGGCTGCGAACAGCGCGACGCCCGCTACGAACCCTGCGAGTTCGAGCCATTCCGTGCGGTTGCGGGGGCGAAGATCGGAAATGTCGGCCATGTCATTCTCCTGTTTTCTTTCATGACCTCTTCCGGCGACCGCAGCGGAGACTGGCTGGCAAAGGCGCTGCAACGCAGCGGGATCGGACGACCCGCAGCGCAGCGAGGAGACGGCCGACCCACCCTTTGCCAGACAGGCTCCGGTGTGGTGCCTGCCCTCTCCTTCTTCCCCTTCCCCCTTTTTCTTTTCCCGTCTCCTACTGCGCGAGATTGGCGACCTGCCGCGCCAGGCGGGCACAGAGCGCGCGCGTTACGGAATCGTCCTCGTCCACAACCGCACCGGTCAGGACGGGAAGAAGGCGGCGCGCTTCAGGTGCCGAGAGATCCAGATGCCAGCACGCGCCGATCTGCGTGGCCACCGCATCCGGCTGATCGACCGGGCGGACGGACACCGAGACTTCATTTCCGTCCACGTCTCCGGGTTCGAGAACGGTCTTCTGACCGTCTGGCAGGCGAACCGGGCGCAGCCCGCTCTCGTTCGGCTCGTCGGCCGTCGCGTCCAGCACAAGCTGACCGGCTGCCTCGGCCGTCTCGGCCTCGACGTGAAAGTTGACGCGATCGGAGAGAAGCTGGCACTCGCTGAGCGTCACAATAAAAACGGGCATGTCAGGGCTCCGGAACTGAAAAAGGCCGCTCCGGAACGGGCGGCCTTGAAGGGCGAACGGAAAAAGAGAGGCTCAGTCGCTCACAAATTCGGAGCTGCCGAACACGTCCTGCCAGGGGCTGTTGCTGGTCAGGTGGCAGTCGGACTGCCAGTCGTAATATCCGGACTTGAACCGCGAAGTGATGGCCTGGAGGGTTTCGGTCGCCGTCTCGTCCAGATCCTCCTCGGTCCGCACGGTCACACTGCCGTAGTGGCTTTTGCGGACGGAAAACTTCACCTTCGGGAAAGCCTTCTTCAGCATCCGGCGGATGTTTTTGGCCGCCAGCGTGCCGCTGCTGTCGTCGCCCTGTTCCAGATGGGCATAGTCCGGATTGACGCGCAGTGCTGCGACCTCGGCGGCATGTTCGGCTTTCGCGCGCGCTTCGGCTGCCACCTTCTCAGCCTCAACCTCTTCGGCATGGGTGCGGAGGAAGGCGATCTCCTCAGCGCTTGCCAGTTTCTTGTCGGCTTCGATCCGCCACTGGACACCGCGCAGAATGGCCTCGGGCAGACGACGGGAGATCGAGCCACAGGCAAAGACGATATCGTAGGAGGCGCTCCCACCCGACACGATGGCCCCGCCACGCGACAGGGACCGGACGGTGGTCGGGCTTTCCTTGCCGTAAACAGCCATGACGATTCCGGCTCCCCGGCTGTAGAGGTGAGTATAAACGCGGGTGCCGACCTGAATGGGAGCAAGAGTGGGGACGAACATCGTCTGATCCTTTTCCTTTGGATTTTCGTGATGTCTTCTCCAGCGTCAGCGCGGGAGGGCCGGGTCAAAAGCGGCGCGTGCGCCGGCACCGGAAGCGGCGCAGCCGGTGAGGAGCCACCTTTTGACCCGGACGGAGCGCGATGGCAGCTCCCCTCCTTTCCTTTCCTTTCCTTTCCTTTTCTTTTCCCTCTCCCTGCTTCAGGCCACGACCACGATTTCGAGATGGTCACGCATGAACTGCATGGCCTCGTTGTGCTCCGACTGCTCGGGCTCGGGCGCTTCGAGAGAGAAGGTCTCTTCTGAGTCCGGCTCCGTCACTGGCACGACAGGGCCGTTCGACAGGTCGGCCTCATCATCGGCTGCTCCATCGAAATCATCTTCAGGCATCTCGTCCAGGTCCTCATCGTCCACCACGCTTTCCAGCTCCCGGATCTTCGCCTGTTTTTTCTTCTGCTTTTGCGTCCAGACGTCCTGCGCCTGCGCAAACGATGCGACCTGGGGCAGCCAATGGCCCTCCCCGACATGGTTCATGAGGGCCGCACGCATCTCCTTGCCGGTGTTCTGCGGCGCAAGCCCTTCTGCCTGCACGGCCTTGGTAATGCCGGGCTTGCTGTAGCATTTGAGGAACGACTCAAAGGCCATGCTCGGCATCTTCTGGTCGGCACCGAACAGAACGCCCACGAGCTGCGCGGGCAGACCGCTGCCGCTGTGCATCGACACATCGCAGTTCAGGATGCTTTGCAGGACGGCGACAGCATGGCGGCGGATCAGCTTTTCGTCGCGGACAAGGCTGCCTTCGGGGAACAGGTCAGCCATCGCGAGCGTGCGCGCGGTTGGCTCTGACCAGTTGTTTCCGCTGGCATCGCCATGAACACGGACGTTCTCGGCCTCCAGCGCGAGCAGAAGGGCGGCGATCAGCTCCCATGGATCGGCTGTCTCGGCCACCTCACCGAGGGCCTCGCGCAAGGCAACGGTGCGGATCTCGCCGATCATCTTGTGGCCGGTCCCGGAGACGTCCGGTCGCTCTTTCGGGGCCTCTGGCGTGGCAGGGCTGCCCGAGTAGTCAACCTTCGCGGCGCTGTAAGGACGGCAGCGTTCTTCAACGATCTTCAGGGTTCGAGGATTGAGGCCGTAACCGATGACCTCCCCCTCCTGTGTCGCCATCCAGGTGCCCATGGTGATGAAGCCCTCGGGGGCGCGGGCATATCCGTATTCGTCAGAAGTCAGGACGATGGAGTTTTCGGGCCGCTCATTGTCCAGCCAGTCCTGCTGTGCTGCGGCGTAAGCCGTGGCATCGAGCGTATAGCGGCTGTCTGTGTTGGCTTCGGCAAACAGATCCTCCATCCAGACAATGTTGTGCTTGCGGGCCAGCTCGTCGCCGAACCGGGCATCGCGGGCGTACCATTCCTTCTGTTCGAGGTTCCGGGCCAGCGCGCCCCAGGCCACGGTGTCCTCTGGATCTTCGACCTTCACGCGGTACTCGGCCGGATCCTCGTCGTCTCCGACGCTTTCGGAAAACATTTCCGCCCACGCGTCACGCTGCTCGTCCAGTGAGGCCTGCGCGATGATTTTGCGCTGCCGCTCGTCAGGGCCTCGGCCGAGGGCGATGGCATCCAGAATAGGCGGGTGCAGCTTCGCCAGCAGACTGAGACGCTTGAGATAGCTCGGCGTGACCATGAGCGCTGCACAGACCTGCGGGTCTGTATAGCCAAGCTGCTCGCGCAGGCGGGTGACGCTGTTCCACTGTTCCGGCTCCGTCATGTCCAGACGCACGAAGTTCTCGCTGACGGCGGCCAGGGCATCGAGGTCTTCGCTCTGATCGCCGACATACACGTCAATCTCGGTCAGACCGGCATAGATGGCGCCTTCCGTCCGACGGTGGCCTGCCACGATCATCAGGCGTCCGTCTTCCAGTTCCCGGACGGCCGGGGGATGGAGGATGCCGATCGCCCTGATGTTCAAGGCCAGCTTGCGCAGTTCCTCCAGACTTCCGATGGAAGAGCGCGGATTGTTCGGATTGGGCACAAGGGTTTTCGGATCGACGCGGCGAAGCTCGGCCATGGGACGCTCTTTCTATAATTTTTCAGATGTCCCTCCCGCGTCACGGGCCAGCCAGCCGCGCAAGGCCGCGCGAAGCGCGCCCGGCCTGAGCCTTGCGCGGCTGGCTGGTTCGTGACAGCCCCGCCTTTCCTCTTATTGCTTCACCCTTTCAGAACACACTTCTTTCAGAAATTGCATCAAATCCGTGAATGCTGTATTTTATGTAAATAAAGGAGAACGCTATGCGCACATTCTCGACAAGCGATTTGTCCCGGAAATCCGGAGACATCATCGCCAGTGCCCTGCAAGAGCCAATTTCAATTAATCAGCGCGGCAAACCACGGTTGGTCATGCTGAGTGTCGAACAATACGAGGCATTGGTAGGAAGCGCACCGGAGCGTACTGCCGGTGCCACTACGGAAATGCCTCAGGATTTGGCTCACGACGTAGCAAATGCGATTGACGGGTACCTGCTGGAAACCCGCACAGAACCATGAGCCAGACTTTCCGGCCCGGCATGGTGCTGCGGTATCCTTATCTCTGGCACTGGCAGAGCGGGAGTGGCGAAACAGAAGGACGCAAAAATCGTCCAACGGCCGTGGCCGCAGTCTTTGTGGGACGTGATGATCGTCAATACGTTCTGCTCCTTCCCCTGACGACGAAACAACCCTCTGGGCCACGCATTGCAGTCGAAGTCCCGGCAACCGAGAAAAAGCGGGCAGGCCTTGATCAGGAATTGCGCCAATGGATCCTGTTGGACGAATACAACCTGGATCCGACCGCTACCTCGTATTACTTGCAGCACACGTCATCCCTCGGTCAGTTCAGTGATGCGTTCATGCGTCCCGTACTGACACAATTCCGGGAGCTTTTGCCTACGGCAAAGCGAGTTTCCCGCTATCCATAAACAGCGGCTCAATTCCTCCTGTCAGTGCACAGATTCGTCAAATGCGGAAGAAATCTACTAATTGCGCCTCACATCAGGCCTCTTTATACATAATTTACTGGAAATGAATTTCGCGCGTTTATTATATTGGAACACATAGAATGAAAATTTCTATTTTTTATACCACACTATTTTTAATTCTTGGTGCTTGCGCGGCGAGCAGTACTGATGATCCCAGAACGCATCGTCACAGTGATTACATTAGCCAATATGAGCAGTCTGGAATGATGGGAATGGGTCCTGGTGGTCCGGGACATCATAATTGAAAAGTATTTTTTATCCCATGCTTCAGCTGATTTAGGAGAAGTCCCCTTTTCCTCTAGAAACTAACTTTGCTGTCGTTGCAATTTTTATAACCAGACACATTCCGACGCGGCGCCTTTCAATTTTACTCTCTTTTCCCGCCTGCTTTTCGAACCCCTCACTGTGTCCATTCCGGACACAGTAAGGGCAGCATCAGGCGGCCTCTACGGCCACGGCCTGATCTTCCAGCGCTGCCTTTGCCTCGGCTGCTTCAGCCTCTTCCGCGTCCTTACGGCGTTGCGTATCGGCTGCCAGATCCGCCTCAAGGGCCGCCATGGCCTCGCGCTTCTCCTGCAACAAAGCCGCCTCCGGGAACGCCAGACCCACACGGGCGCGATAGCCGGGGAGCTTGCGCTCGGCTTCCTCCACCTGACGGCGTGCGTCCGCCAGTTCCGCCTCGAACCGCAGCAATGCGTTCTCGATGCGGCTGACCAGCCCGACCGGGCTTGTCTCGCGATCGAAGTCCATGCCGAGGATCCGCCCGTCCAGCACAAGGCCGAGGGTTGCGTCCCACGTCTCCTCGCCGTCAAAGCGGGTGCGCCAGGTCTCGCACAGGATCTCGAAGCCGCCGATCGTGCCGAGCGTCCACTTGCCTTTCTCCCCGGACTTCGCCGCAAGGCGGGCCTGCGAGAGAAGCCACTGACCGGCCTTCTCACGCTCGGTCATCTCCCGGTCCTTGCGCACCACCCGGAACGCTTCACCGCGTGTCGGCTCACGCCGTGCGATGTCGTTCTGAAGACGCGGGATCACAGCCTGCGCTGTGTCACGGTCACGCTCGGCGCGGTCGATGGCGCGACGGACATTATACTGATCGTCGTGATGGGCGGCCTGCAAGCGCTCCAGACGCGCGAGCTCGGCCTCCAGTCCCGCCTTCTGCATCAGGCGTTCATCTCCTGACGCAAGGGCCTTGGCCATGGCGAACTGGTTGGCTTCCGCCCCCACGTCTTCCAGACGGCGGATCGTCCGGTCTCCGGACATGGCAAGGCAGATGAACTTCTGCTTGCGCTCCAGCATCTGCCAGTTCGTCGCGTCCACCGACCCTTTCAGGGCGTAGGCGTAGAGCTGGATCACCGGGTTCTGGTTGCCCTGTCGCTCGATCCGGCCCTCGCGCTGGATGATGTCCGAGACCAGCCAGGGCACATCGAGATGATGCAGGGCGATCAGGCGCTGCTGCGCATTCACGCCCGTTCCCATGGTCGCGGACGATCCGATCAGGATGCGCTTGCGCCCGGAGTTCATGTCGCGGAAGAGCGCCTGCTTGGCCGTGCTCTTCTTGTAGTGCTGCATGAAGGCGATCTCGTCGCGCGGGACGCCCATCCGGATCAGCTCGTCGCGGATCCAGCGATAAGCCGAGAAACCGCGTGTTTCCAGCGCGGATTCCGTGCCCAGATCCGAGAACACCATCTGCGTCGCACCGGGCAGCTCGTACTCCCGTCCTGTCTCCGGGTCGGTGTAGCGATTGGCCGACGTGTTCTGCCAGATCTGGAAGACCTTGCGGATCATGACGTTCAGCTTGTTGCTGTTGTCATTCGCCGCCCAGTTCCGCACGAAACGCAGGTCGATGGCAGCGTGCCGGGCATCGGTGATGACGGACAGCAGGATGTCGTCACCCTTCTGGGGCTTGCCCGTGCGCTCTTCAATCGTCTTGATCCGCTCGGCAAGCGTCTTCTGATACTCGCGGAAGGCGTCCCCGCTATCGGCCACGACGATCTCACGCCTGCCGCCCGCAATCTCGGGCAGTTTGACGTAGCGTCGCAGGTCGTCCTGCTGCACCACGTCGGCAAAGTCGCGATACATCGCCATCAGGTCGGCGACGTTCACGAACTCGGAGAACCGCGTGACCGGCTTGTAAAGCCCGCTCGGCTGAAGCTCCAGTTCCGTGCGGGTTTCACCAAAGCTGGCGGCCCAGGCGTCGAACTCGTGCAGACCACGCTCGACAAGGGCTGGCAGGTCCATGAACCGCTGGATCGAGAACATCTCGCCCAAGGTGTTGGTAATCGGCGAGCCTGACGCCATCACCAGCACGCGCTCGGGATTACGCTTGGCGAGGTAGCGCGTTTTCACGAACAGATCCCAGGCACGCTGGCTGCCGTTCGGGTCGATCCCCTTCAGATCGGACTGGTTCGTGCCGAAAGACAGTTTGCGGAACTGCTGCGCCTCATCCACGAGGATCTGGTCCACCCCGATCTCGCCGAGATGAACCATGTCATCCTTGCGGCTGGACAGGGCCTTCAGCTTGGCTTCCATTCCCTCCTTCAGGCGCTCGATGCGCTTGCGCGACAGACGGTCGTCCCGGTTCACATTCTCCAGAAGGCTTTCGTAGGACGCGATCTGGTCCTCGACCATTTCCTGCTCAAAGGCGCTCTCGACCGGCACGAACTTGAAGGCGTCATGCGTGATGACAATGGCGTCCCAGTTCCCCGTGGCCGCCCGGGCCAGGAACCGCTGGCGCTTGTCCTTCACGAAGTTGGTCTCGTCCGCCACGAGGATCTGGGCGTTCGGGTAGAGCATCATGAACTCACGCGCCATCTGCGCAAGGCAGTGTCCCGGCACCACGATCATGCCCTTGGAGATCAGTCCGAGGCGCTTTTGCTCCATCACGGCCGCGCACATCGAGAACGTCTTCCCGGACCCCACCGCATGGGCCATGTAGGTGCTGCCCTTGGCGATGATCCGCCAGATCACCCGCTTCTGATGGTCGCGCAGGCTGATGGCCGTGCTCGCTCCCGGCAGTTTCAGGTGGGAGCCGTCGAACGTGCGCGGGACAAGGTTGTTGAACGCATCGTTATACAGCCGCACCAGACGCTTGGCGCGGTCAGTGTCCTGCCACACCCACGTCTCGAACGCGGTCTTGATCGCGGCCAGCTTTTCCTTGGCGGCCTCGGTCTCCTTCGTATTCAGTTCACGGTGTTCGCCATTCACATCGCGCCAGGTGTCCCAGATYTTCGGGCTGGCCTGATTGAGCGCATCGTCCAGCAGATCCCCGGCATGGCGGCGCTGTGTTCCCCAGACCGAGGTGGCCTCCGCCTTGCCGGAAAACCCGCTCTTGTCCACGCTCCAGGTCGCCACCTCCATCGTGTGGTGAATGGTCGTGCGGACCCCCATGACCTCTGCCACGAAAGCCTCGACATCCGGCACAGGGATCCACGGGGCTCCGAGACGGGCCGTAATGTCAGACGGGCGCAGGTCTTCGGGCTGGGCCTCTTCCAGGGCCGCGACATTGCGCAGGTAGCGTCGGTCGCGCTCGGCAGCCTCCCGGGCCTGCGCCAGCTTGGTGCGGACCGCCCCTGACAGGGCCTCGTCGGCCGTCACCCAGACCTCACGGCCACCTGTGCTGCGGATCGGATCGAGATAGACCGAGGATCCGAGTTCGGCGAGCACCTCCTCACCCGGGCGGCCAAGAAGCTCCGCCATGCGCTCGACGTCCACACCACCCGTCTCGTGCAGGGAGACCGCCAGCGCATCATGAGCGCCGTGAACCTCGGGCTCGGACGGCGCCTGGATCACGCGCTCGCTGAAGATCGGACCCGGACGGCCGGTCTGGCTCTTCTCGTCATACTCCTCAATCGAGCTGACCAGCCACACATCGGGATCGTCATAGAACGGCTGAAGGTTCGGACGGCGCTGTGTGGATTTCTCCTCTCCTGTCTCCTCATCCACCCGCGTCGTGGTGTTGGTGAGGTTGATCGCTCCAAACTGACGGCTGAACGCCTGATACGCGCGTTTGAGATCTGCCTGATGGGCGCTGTAGGGCAGGTTTTCCACCTGTGCCCGAAGCACGAGCCGGGCCGCATCCCTGACAGGAATCAGGCCCTTGATGATCGCGGCGTGCTTCTGGAAGATCCCTTCCTTCTGCTCGCCTTTCTTCACCTTCACCAGCACGGTTTCGCCGTCGATGATCTGGTGCAGCACGCCCTTGTGCAGGAGGTAGCTGCCCTCTTTGAGCAGGGCACCGTCTGCGGCCGTTCCGACCTCGGCGGCGCGATTGTCCTGCACTGTCGCAACATCGAGCGTCTGCGGAGTCAGGAAGCGGGCCAGCGAAGAGAGACGGCCAAGGGCGAGCGGCAGGGCCTCGTCCAGCATCTGAAGCGGATTGGCCTTGCAGGTGTATTCGGGTCCGAACTGACCGCTCGTCCAGTCATGCCGACCGAGAACCTGCTGGCCGTTTTCCGCGAAATAGCGGTTGATCCGCAGCGGGCCTTCGCCCTGATCGGTGTCATCCAGCGCAGCCACGTCCAGCCAGGTGGCATCGCCTGCATCCTCACCGGGCGCGCGGCGGCGGAACACCAGAACGTCCACCCCGACATCGGTTCCGGCATCGTCGCGCATGGCACCCGCTGGAAGACGCACGCCGCCCACGAAATCGGCTGTCTCGAACATCGTGCGCCGTGCGCCGGCATCGGACTTGTCCATCGTCCACCGCGACGTGACGAACATCGCCAGCGCTCCGGGACGCAGACGGGAGATGGATCGGGCGATGAAGTAGTCATGCAGGGACAGGCCAAGGCGGCCCAGCTCGTCCGTGCCTCGAACCGTGCGGTTGCTGAAGGGCGGGTT
The DNA here is from genome assembly GCF_018812105.1 of Gluconobacter sp. P1D12_c. Taxonomy (NCBI): domain Bacteria; kingdom Pseudomonadati; phylum Pseudomonadota; class Alphaproteobacteria; order Acetobacterales; family Acetobacteraceae; genus Gluconobacter; species Gluconobacter sp. P1D12_c. The sequence goes on along the minus strand of NZ_JACSIQ010000017.1, from coordinate 2,921 downwards.
GCCGATGACCAGATCGTAGCGTTCCGCCAGCTTGGCCGTCGTGAAATCCTCGGACCGGACCCACTGGTTCGGAAACAGCTTGCGCGTGATCCGGGCCGTCAGCGGATCGTTCTCGATTGCGGTCCACGCGGTTTTCGGGGCCAGCTTCGGGGGCACGCTCGCCATGAACAGGCCGGTTCCGCAGCCCGGTTCCAGCGCGCGTCCGCCCCGGAAGCCCATCTGTGCGGCTAGATCCCACATCGCATGGACGATCAGCTCGGGCGTGTAATGAGCGTACTGTGTCGCCCGTGCCAGACCCGCCCGCTCCTGCTGGCTGGTCAGTTCCTCAAGCTGGCTGCCGATCTCTTCCCAGCCTGCCCGGAAGGTTTCGCCAGCACGCGGGAACAGGCTGTTGGCCAGATCCCCTGCCCCGAACCCGGTGAAGCGGGCGAGGACAGCCTGCTCGTCGGGGCTGGCGTTGCGGTCTTCTGCTTCAAGCGTGGCCAGAAGGCGGATCGCCGCAAGATTGTCCCGCGCACGCTCTTTCCAGCCCTGTGCCAGACCGCGCGTTCCGGTCAGGGCGAAGTCCACCTTCGGCAGGACAGCGGGGATCGGGGCCGGGGCTTTTGCTACCTGTTGGGCCGCAGCGGCGGCTTCCTCAAGGGCGCGGTCTCCCGGAAGCTCGCCCCAGTACAGATTGGACTGGCTGCCGCCGAGTGCTGAGGTGTCGAAGAAGCTCAGTTGAGACGTGGACATGGAAAAACTCCGGACAAGCGGCAGCGCCCGGTGCTGCGCGGAGGCAGACCGGGGGGCCGGAAAACAGGATCAGTTCGGGGAGAGAGGCGTCAGGCCTCCCGGATCAGTTCGGGGTCAGAGGGGACCGAAGCGCAGGCGGATCTGCTCGCGCTCGTTCTCGGACAGGCGGGACAGCGCCTCGTGGTGGTAGGTCGAACCCTCGCCTGCCTTCCGCGCCACGCGCCACCAGGCCTGCGGATCGCTGCAATGCAGACCCACCAGACGCGTCTCGTCATTGTCGGGTCCGCAGCCTTCGAGGATCGTCCAGCCCTCTTCGTGGGCCTGTTTGAGGTCGAAGGCGTGGGCCTGTGCGGGGCGTTCGAGGGTGTCTGACATTGTCTTTATTTCCTTTCCTGACCCTCTCCGGCGAGCGCAGGACAGTGCGACCTGCCAGAGCGACGCGCAGCGTCGGGACCGCCCGGCCCGCAGCGTAGCGAGGACACGGACGGACCCACCTCTTGCAGGGCGGGCTGGCCTGTGCTGCCCCCCTCCCCTCTTCTTCCTTTTTTAACCTTCTGTTTTTTCTTCTTTTTTTCAGGTCGGACCTGCGCCCTGTCCGAACGCTCCGGCCGGAAACTCCCAGGCTGGTGTGAGGACGGTCGGGATCGGCCGCGACGACAGGCACACGCGGGCCAGATCGGGCGCCGCCAGTGCAGCCGCATACGGCCTCCCCTGCTCCGCGAGCTGCTCCAGAGAGACGGTGCGCTTGATCGTGCAGCCGAACTGCTGCTCGTACTGCACGAGGCGTTCAAAGCGGGCAGGATCGAGCCAGCGGATCGTTGCAAACTGCCGCGCATCGCCAAAAATACAGGTGGCACAGGACAGCCTGGAGAAGCCGATGCGGTATGGCAGCGCCGGCATCACGTTCCAGCGCTTCAGACTGTCCCAGACCTGCGCCTCGCTCCACTGGTAAACCGGCCGCCAGTGATCGACATGCCGGCGACGGCGGGTGCCATGTCGCGTGTCCGTGCGGTGCGGCTCAAAGGCCGCATAGCGGGCTCGGTTGGGGCTTTCTTCGGCCCGCTCGCCCGTTACGAACAGCGTGCGCCGGTTCAGAAAGCGCTCCTGCCCGCGCAAGGAGCGATCGGCCACGTCAATCTTGGTGACGCTGGAGCACCATCGGGTCGTCAGGCTGGCGGAGACCTGAGAAAACCGCAGACGTGTGCCGTTTGGCCCCTGCCCTCCTGTACGGATCAGCCCGTCAGGGCTTTCGAAAAGGACAGGCGCCGTCGGGGCAGCGTTGCGGAGCATCTCCCGCTCGAAGCCGCCCTCTCGCCAGGAGCGACAGAGCGGCAGCCCGAAATCCTACGCCAGCGCGCTCACATAGGGCGAGGTGGAGGGCCAGTCCATGAAGGATGGCCCCTGCCCGTCCACCTCGTGGTGCCACAGTTCCAGGCGGCCCTTCGGAGCCCCGGCTTCAAGGAGGTCAAGGAGGCAGGCGGTGCCGTCTTTCCCGCCCGACACGGCCACGATGATGCTGTCATAGGAGGTCAGATCCGGCGTCATGGCACAAACCTGCTGACAGGAGCACCTGTCCGGACAGAGCGGCACATCAGGGCGGTGGGGACAGGAGCGGCCCGGAGCATGAGTGGCTTTACATGCCGGTTGTCCCAGCTCAGGCCTTCGCAGCGTGAGAGGAGTCCAAGCTGGGTGGCCGCCTCATCCCGGCACGCACACACCCGCTCATTGCCGCCCGCACTGCGACGGCAGGGCTCATGGGCTGGCGCGTTGCAGCCCGTGCAGGCGATTGTCAGCGCCGGATCGCCACCTTCCCAGTGCTCGTTGCACTTGCGGCAGGATACGGGCTCCTGCGTATCGGTCCAGCGCATGGGCGGCCGACCGCGTGGTGTTGGGACATAAGGAAGGTAATGACGGCGCATGATGCTCGATCCATTTCTGGTTTTTGAACATCGTCGCGTCCGGCTGGGGGCTGTTCAGACTGCAACAGTGCCGCGCAGCGGCAGGATCAACCCGGCCCGCAGTCACGCGCAGGCGGCATAGCCGGCGAGCATGGCGAGGACACGCGTTGACCCACCTGTTGCTGACTGGGCGGCTCCCAGCCAGCTCTTTTCTTTTGTCTTTTTTCTTCTTGTAATTTTCATTTTCTTCTACCAGTTGCTGCCGATTGCTACCGGTAGCAATCATTT
>NZ_JACSIQ010000160.1:0-625 GCF_018812105.1 Gluconobacter sp. P1D12_c | reverse complement strand
TACAGAGAGAGATTTTATCTTATTTATATCTAGGGTTTTACCGATCATCCTTTTCCCTTGGGGAACCGCCAAAAATGGCTTGCCATTAGGTCGCACCACGTGCGACCATAAAGTCGCACAGTGTGCGACCTATTCGGCACTCATACAGAGGTTTCCCACATGCGGAACATGACCCGTCTCAAGACCCCAAAAGATCGGCTTCGTGAAGATCAGGCCGAACAGGTTCGCCAAGCCCTTTTGCCGTTTTTTGACAATCCCGATTTTGACCATGATGCCCTTGGCCGGGTCATGGTCACCGTTCAACGCATTACTACCCCAGCCCCCGGAACAACGGAGCCGTTTGTTATGATCCGTCCCGCACAGAACCGTGCTGTCACCTTGTGGCTAATGAAGAACAGTAAACGTCCAATGAAGGCCGTGGACGTCTGGACGCTCTTGTTCGACCACCTGTTCCCACATACCGGACAGATCATGCTAACCCGCGAAGAAATCGCCGAAAAAGTCGGAATTCGGGTCAACGAAGTTACAGCCATCATGAATGAACTGGTGAAGTTCGGTGCGATTTTCTCCGAGCGCGAAAAGGTAGCCGGTATGCGAGGGCCGGGTCTTGTCCGCTACTACATGA
>NZ_JACSIQ010000159.1:0-626 GCF_018812105.1 Gluconobacter sp. P1D12_c | reverse complement strand
ATTGATGACACGCTTCATCATCATCTTCAGAGATCCATCAGACTGATCTCGAACGATGCGAAGCCTCTCATCATTAAGAGACCCCTTGAACTCCTTAAACGATCCGTACCTCTGTATCAGTCGCGTATTGAGTGTCTCATTATAGAACCACTCAAGATGGCCATCCTCCATCGTCTCAATATCGTTCGGCTTAGTCACATATTTTGTGACCTCATCAACAGACTCAAGAGTTCCCGCATCCTTAACAATGCACGACATCCTCTCACGAACATCAGCAAGAAAATCCTGCCAGCCGTTCCCCTTCAAATACGGCAGATCAAAGAGGATATTCATATGCATGTTAAGGGTTTCATGATCCTCATTATGAGTGAACTCAGTCACCCTGAAATACAGATTTGAACCATATTTTTGATTGAGCCAACGGAAGCAATCAGAGAGCTTGCGTGTCCATTTCCTATGCTCCGCCTTGAGGTCATCATATATGCGGACGTTCTCACCGCAGGTGATAACCATGTACCGCAGATACTTCCCCTTATTCGGGAGAATGTTATCAATCCAATAGGTCAGCTCATTCCTCAACTGGCGACGCTCAGCAACAGCAACAGCAGGAATGAACATGATATGCC
>NZ_JACSIQ010000158.1:0-626 GCF_018812105.1 Gluconobacter sp. P1D12_c | reverse complement strand
TCGCTGATCGCAGCGCCTCTGCCACCTGCATGAAACAATTGACCATCACTTGAGGACGATGTGCCGTCTCCCCAGAGTGACGCCAGGGGCAGCCCACGATGGGCTGCAACCATACGGCCAAGGGCTTCGGCGTATCCGGCCTCGCTGATATGCCAGTCATGCAGATGCGCCAACTGGCGCAGGGTGGCACCCTGACAGGTGTCGGCCATGCGTGTCAGACCAAGATTAATCCCATCCGCCAGGATCACCGTCAGCAGGGCGTTTTTGTCATCCGCGACACGGCTGGAACGGCGATGGGTAAAGCAGTCGGTGAAGCTGATCCAGCGGTCCACTTCCAGCAGAAGATCAGTAATCTTGATGCGTGGCAGCCGGTCGTAAGCCGCCCGCCTCAACTCTTCCACAGCAGGGGGTGTAATTGCTTTCAGAGGCGAAATCACAAGACCATGTGCATCAAGCCGGACCTGTGACAACTCGCCCTTCCTGGCAAGAGCCGTCACCCGGTTCAGCGCGGTTTCCAGCACTGCACGCCGTKGAGAAAGGAACGTGTCAGCCGTAGCATTGATCGCCAGAGGCAACGGTCCTTGCGCGCGCATCGCTGCAAACGTGGCTTCCGGAAGAAGGTAGGT
>NZ_JACSIQ010000157.1:0-626 GCF_018812105.1 Gluconobacter sp. P1D12_c | reverse complement strand
CAGTGAACCGGGCGTCAGTTTCTACACCCACATCTCCGATCAGTATGATCCGTTTTCGACCCGGGTGATTGCGGCGACGGCCGGTGAAGCACCCTATGTTCTGGATGGGCTGCTGTATCATGCCAACGGGCTTTCCATTGAAGAGCATTATACCGACACGGGTGGGGCATCGGATCATGTTTTCGGGCTGATGCCCTTCTTTGGTTATCGATTTGCGCCCAGGATACGGGATCTGAAAGAGCGGAAACTTCACCTGTTTCCAGATCAAAGCCCCGGTGATCTCCTGAGTGGAATGGCCGGTGACCCGATCAATACCGATCATGTTGCGGCCCACTGGGACGACCTGCTGCGTCTGGTCACATCCATTCGGAGTGGAACCGTGACGGCCTCGGCCATGCTGCGGAAGCTCGGATCTTATCCCCGTCAGAATGGTCTGGCTGTGGCCTTGCGTGAAGTTGGCCGGATCGAGCGGTCGGTTTTCATGCTCGACTGGATACAGGATCTGGATTTGCGCAGGCGAACCCAGGCAGGGCTCAACAAGGGAGAAGCCCGGAATGCGCTGGCTCGGGCGCTCTTCTTCAACCAGCTTGGTGAACTGCGGGATCGGCGTTTTGAAAATCAGGCTT
>NZ_JACSIQ010000156.1:0-628 GCF_018812105.1 Gluconobacter sp. P1D12_c | reverse complement strand
CTGTAGGGCTGCTCGCACGGCGTGCGTGGTCGTGGCGCTGCCATGACGGATCTGTCCCGCCGCCTTATGGGATAGAGACGTCATGGGAGCGCCACGACCGCGCACGCTGTGCGAGCAGCAATACAGCGATCGCAGCGCTGAGCGAGGAGTTCGGGATCAACCAGAAAACAGTTGTAAAATGGCGCAAGCGACAGACTGTCGAAGATCAAAAAACTGGCCCTAAAGAGCCTCGCTCAACGAGCCTGATAGAAACCGAAGAAGCCATGGCAGTCGCTTTTCGCCGACATACTTTACTGCCGCTGGATGACTGCCTTTATGCCCTGTAGGCCAGCATTCCTCATCTGACACGTTCGGCGAAGGCTCAAGACGCTGAGTGGCCTCACACCTTACGAGTACGTCTGCAAAATCTGGACTTCAGACCCAGAAAAATTCATCATCAATCTAACCCATCAAACCACGGGACTAAACAGCTAGATTGATCGGATATGCTCTAGCTCGGCCGCTCAAAGATATTCGGGAGTGAAATTTTTTTGTATTCGGTCCAGTCATAACGATATTCCGGTTATACGTTCCGCGTCGAATGAGTTAGGCTGTCATAATGCGTTATACACTCCGGCAGTTAGAGTAC
>NZ_JACSIQ010000155.1:0-630 GCF_018812105.1 Gluconobacter sp. P1D12_c | reverse complement strand
AATTACTCGCTTTCAACTTCTCATTTTGATTCTTCAATAAATGAATTTCATTTTCACGAGACTTCGCACCATCATCAAAACGGCTTTTCGTGAATGACTCAGAAACCTGAACAACACCACCAGCAACAGCAGAAGAAACAGCACCAACCAACGTGCCAGCCTTCTCAAACTTTTCAGCCTTAGCTTTTGCAGCATCAACACGCTTTGCAACAGCACGACCATCAGCCAGAGCAATAGCTAAAGCCTTGGCTTGTTGCTTCTCCTGGTTCCACTGGTCCCGAGTTAAACGCCTACGACCTGGACCAATACGAGTTAAGCCAGAAGGCTTCCCGACCTTATCCCAATAACTGTCCTGCCAATCTCTAAACGATTGCTTATAGGCTTCATTTTGTTCCTTTGGAGATAACCCATCCGCCTTGGCCTTCTGCTTTGCACTATCCCCAGGATGTAAGCTGATCGCCTTCAAATCATCAGGAACGATGAAAGCATGAAGATGAGGAAAAGCCTCATCATCATGCCTGATGACTGTCTTCAACTGGTCCCCATACGTGTCCTGCAACCACTTGACCGACCGAGCTTGCCAACGCTTACAATCGGCATCCATCTCACCTGGCCAAGACAGAACAATGC
>NZ_JACSIQ010000154.1:0-631 GCF_018812105.1 Gluconobacter sp. P1D12_c | reverse complement strand
CATCGAAGAAGCCCGATAGGTTAGGAGAAGGCTCATGACGCAGGAACGTCACAACCCGACCCACATCAGTATTATAACACAACTGATGGCGATGGTTCAACACAAGACCGCCAAGACTGGTGGTCTCGGATGGAATCCGTAGGTCGTTCATATACGAAATTAGAGGCCCAAAGGGTCATCAAAGCTCAGTCATATGATGGGGGGTATTATCCTCGTTCATGGCTTGGGCATGTGTTCCATCTGGGGTGGTCTGTTGATGATATCTGCTGGCTGATATCTGCTGACTGCAAGCACCTTGGGCTTATAGCTCGGGATTATTCTGCTGATGAGAATCTGCGTTTTGCGTGTCGTTCGGAACAGGAAGACAGGCGACGCTTCAGGCTTCCTGCTGGTGGTTTAGAATACGTTCCAGAGGTTAAGGAAGCGAAGGAATCACGCGGAGAGATTTTTGATGCAGGACCGTCTGAGAATGGGTGTGAGTCATCTTCTCGGATAGGTTTTTATGAGCTTCTTCGTCGCAACAGTGGGAACAAGGTTGATGTGTTTAAACATCTTGAACGCATTGGCAGGGATGAGGCCATAAGGCTTCAATCTGATCGCATTGCTGACAGGCTTGAAGGTCTGGGGATTC
>NZ_JACSIQ010000153.1:0-631 GCF_018812105.1 Gluconobacter sp. P1D12_c | reverse complement strand
CAAACGCTTGAGGCCGTATTGGTTTTATCTAACAGCCCCTCTCTCAATCGCGCACCATCACTGGCGGCGGCATCCGTCGTCTTCCATTTTCGGATGAACCGAAACTTCCGGTCGATGGASACGTGGGATTTGTAGCCAAAGAACGGGATAGCGAGATCCGTTGCGGGCATACTCCCGTCATCCTGCCGTTTTGCTTTCGTGAACTTCAGCGTCCAGCGCGCATGACGATCCTTATGCGACATCTTTGCGGGCTTGTCCTGCCAGTCTTCTGGAATACGTCCTGCCCGGAGATCCGCTTTCTCAGCCTTCGTATTGCGCTGCTTTGGAGCAGCCACCAGTGTTGCATCCAGGATCTGGCCGGACATCGGGAGATAACCGGCGTTCCGCAGGGTCGCGTCAAATCGGTCAAACAGCCTTTCAATGGCACCCGCCTGTGTCAAACGCTCACGAAACAGCCAGACCGTTTTGGCATCCGGCACGCGGTCCGACAGCCCCAATCCCAGAAAGCGCATGAACGACAGGCGGTCGTTGATCAGATACTCTGTCCGTTCATCAGACAAAGTGTTCAACGTCTGGATGACCAGAATTTTGAACATCAGCACCGGATCAAACGGCGGACGKCCGCCTTTAC
>NZ_JACSIQ010000152.1:0-632 GCF_018812105.1 Gluconobacter sp. P1D12_c | reverse complement strand
CGCCAATAAGCCGTGCATCAGGGACAGAGCGGGCCAGTCGATCAAGCTTTGGTACGACCAAAGTATCGCCACTACGAACAGCCGCCAGTGCCTGGTCAAGGCCGGCCCTTTCCCGGTTCGTGCCGGTGAAGCCCTTGTCGGTGTAAATAMGATCGGCAGAAACACCGAGTTTGAGCAGTTCCTGATGCTGGGCCGCGAGATCCTGTTTGTCCGTCGAGCAGCGGGCATAGCCGATCATTATGTGTGTCATACGGGAAAGTGTAACGTATAAGGCCCCATGACTGCAAAACATATGGTACCACCTTTATGAGACACAGCACACGGCTGTATTCCATGACGTGTTGCACTTGTCCGGGACAGTCCGTCCAACGATCCCCTTCCGGACACATGAAGGAGACATCCGATCATGGCGCGGCGCCGTCTTCTGACCCGTGAAGCTCTCGCCCGACATTACGAGCCTTCTGTCGATGATCGCGAGATCACGAGACATTTTACACTCAGCCAGGATGACTTCGATCTGATCGCAACCCGCCGCGGAGAACCCTCCCGAGTGGGTGTCACGATGGTCATGCTCTACATGCGCGGGCCGGGACGGGTGCTGGACTCTGGTGAAACACCACCGGCTCCCATTC
>NZ_JACSIQ010000151.1:0-634 GCF_018812105.1 Gluconobacter sp. P1D12_c | reverse complement strand
TTTTACCCCAAAAGGGGGGGTAATTATGCACGGCATAAACGGGCGACATCCGAGAACCGTGCAAGAGAGTATTTGCTCAGGAAGAAGGAGCGAATGGGACGGTCAGCGGCCCCGACCTCGGCTATTCTCCCGCGAGCGATTCCGGCCAATTTCTCTGGCTCGTTCCCGTTGAGCCTCAACCGCCTGATCTTGGAGTTTCTGGCGTAGCTGTTGGGCCAGTTTCACGCAGCCCTCGATAACCTTCTCCCGGTATTGGGTCGGAATATCCCTCAGAGCCTTCACAAGAGGCTCCAGACGGCTCTGAAGCTGTTTCAGGCTCTCTCTGTCTTCCTTGGCCCGTTTGGTCGCTGTGCGGGCAACTGTGGCGCTCTGAACGGCAGGTTCATAATGCTGCTGAACGGTCTGACTGATGCGTTTTGCCACCTGCTCAGGGTCTTCCACAACACGGGTAAAAATCCCCTTCTTGAGCACCTGCGGTTCTAGGTCAGCAGGGGTCAGGTTTTTGTGCTCGGGTGCGTCCCGTTCTAGCGCCCCGTAGTAGGTTTTCAGCTTGGTGTGGGTGGCCTTGCTTCCTTCGATGCCGCGTTCCAGTCCGACAGGGCGTCCCACAACTCGCGCAAAGTCGGTCTGCATC
>NZ_JACSIQ010000016.1:0-27413 GCF_018812105.1 Gluconobacter sp. P1D12_c | reverse complement strand
GAACGCGAGCGCATAGTCATCCAGCGGGAGAGCAGTCCCCGATCTGCTCAAAACGCAGATCAAAAGCTCCCCCAAAAACCGTCAATCAAATCGCCAAAAGCCTGAAATCACGAGCCAGGCGCATCAACCAACGGTTCTTCGATCCCTCCCGGTGATCCGGGATCGATTTCACCGATTATTAAAATCCGGCTGTTAAGACGGCGGACCGCGCTTAACCAGAGGCCACTGCTCCCCAGAGTTGTCTCACACCGGGTGGGCGACGTAGCTTTTGTTTTCCGGGCTGACTGGGTGGACGCGGGTAGCCGTGCAGACGGCGCGGTAAAACCCATATGCGACGCGGGGAACAGCTGAGCCAGCTGGTACAGAACTGACCAGTATAGTTCGAAATTGTTCGGTGCCATCTCGGCCTTCCGTCGCATTTCGGCGCGCAGCTTTGGCCAGTCCATGCCCGAGAAATGCGGATCGTAGTAATGTGCGTCGATCAGAGACGCAGCGGCATCAAAAATCGCGAGATTGCGCGCAGGCCCTTTCAGGTGTTGGAAAATTTCTGCTTGTCGTGCTGCCTCTTGATTACGGGGCTCAACAACAGCGAAGAAGTAAATCAGCAGCCCCAGGAAAACAAAAAAAGACCAGCGCCACGATGGCGAGTAAGACGCGCAAGAGCCAGCGCAAGATCGGGTGCTTCATCATAATACCGTATCAGAAACACTCTTTTTTACGGAAGAGGCCCTGGGAGTAAGTCCGGACCTCGAACGGTTAACGGCGGCTTACGCCTACATGTCGGTCATTTCTGTTGTCCAATCGGCGTCTACAAAACGGACATAACTGAAGATGGTGCTTGACCGCTGCTGCTGGTGTCAGCAAAGTCGTTTTTGCCTAAAAAGACAGCGATGCAGGTATGGTGATAACCTGTGGTCTCTCTGGAGAGACAGTCACGCTTGAGCGAATAAACCCGCTCTTGGCCATGGCCGGACACGACGAGGATAGGCCTCGCCCGTGGTCGGTCGTTGCTGTCCAGATTGCGATCGGCTCGTGTCCGTCTCACCAACGGAAAGACACAGTCATGAAGCTAAACCATATTAACCTCTACAGCCATGATACTGAGGCTGATCGCGTGATGTTCGAACAGTATTTTGGCCTGCGCACTCTCGTTGTACGTGGGATCAAAATGGCCATCATGCAGGATAATGATGGGCTGGTTCTGATCGTCAATCATTTCGATAACAAGCTCGAAGGCTTTGATTATCCCAGGCAATTCGACATCCTGCACATTGGTTTCATCCAGAAGTCTCGCCAGGACGTCGATGCTCTCTATGAGCGCCTAAGCGCCGATGGCTGGGAGGTGCAGGCTCCACGCAACGCACATGGCGCGTGGTCCTTCTACTTGCGAACGAAGGGTGGTTATTTCATCGAAGTGACGACATTAACGCCGGTTCGCCACGAAGAAGCGTATCAGAAAAACTCACAATAATGCCCACCATGAGCGGCTGAGTAATTGGCCGAGCTTCATCAACGATACGGATCATACGCCCCTTAACCCTAACGGTCAGTGAATTAGGTGGTGGTCTGGGTACGAGCCGTAAGCTTGTTTCCATCTGGATCGCGAAGGTAAGCAACGAATGCTCCGTTTGGGCGCTCAATGGGCGGGCTTTCTATGCTGGTTCCGCCATGGGCGATACCGGCGTCATGCCACGCAACAACATGGCTGGGACTGGCGGCAGCAATGCCAATGGTCCCGCCATTGGCAGCCGTCGCGGGCTCTCCGTTTATCGGCGTTGTGATCATCAACCGTCCCCCATTGTGGCTGTAGATGAGACGTCCTCTGGAATCCGTTTCGCCAGGGCCGCCCCCTAAGGCGGCAAATGTTGCGTCATAGAAAGCTCTCGCCCGTTCGAGGTCATTGCTACCAATCATCACGTGGGTGAACATGATTCTACTCCTGAACTGAGAACAACAGAATATCCGATATCAGTCCGCCAAAGCATCCTTAATAGATGGATGTGTCATTTCTGGGTAACGGGATCGAGGAACTATCAATGGGATTTCTTTAGGCCTGTTTTTTGACTTAAAAGACAAGCCTTTATGGTTTTGGTTGGTAAGTGCAGTCTTTGCTTGGGCAAATCCAAAATATGACTGGCAACCTGATCAAAATTCAGTTCTCCTGCGATCAGGAAAAGTGCTCGCGACCGTTTGCACTAGGCAAATACCGAGAGGGCGTACTGCCAACAGCCTTTCGAAACATCGTAATAAACGCATTGACGGACTCATAACCGAGTATGGCCGCGACCCGCTGCACGCTCGTGCCACTCGCCAGTTCACGGAGCGCGACGACAAGATGAAGCTGTTGTCGCCACCGACCAAATGTCAACCCGGTTTCCTGAACCATCAGTCTGGCCAGAGATCGTTCGCTCATCGCAACACGTTGCGCCCAGTCGGCCACTGTACTGCGATCTGATGGCGTGGCTGTCAGGGCATCAGCAATGGCACGAATTTTGGTATGCTCTGATACGGGCAGGTTAAGACCCTGTCGTGGCATGTCGGCCAATTCGTCGAGCATTACGCGCGCCAGTCGGGCGGCATGACTATCTGGAAGATAATCTTTCGGCTCAGCAGCCAGACGATCAATCATCGTTCGGATCATCGGCGTGATCTCCAGCGCACAGCAATAATCGGGGAGGCTACTCGCACCACTTTCAACGAAGAGATAATCGACCCGGGCGTTCGCAGTCGCCCGGGCACTATGCGGCACCCCGCCCGGAATCCAGATCCCACAGTTCGGGGGAACGATCCATACGTTTTGAGCGGCGATGCAGGTAACGGCGCCATAAGATGCCAGAATCAGCTGTCCTTTTCGATGGATGTGCGTCGGCACTTCGGATGCATGATCAGCAAAATCGAGCCTGTGGGCGATTGCGGTTGCATCCGAAGTGTCCGGGTCCACGGAAGCGATAGCTGAGGAGCGGTACGACATCGGATTGGCAGCTTTCAGTGATTGATTGTCTGGATACCTAATTTACCCAGTTGTTGCAACTTATTATCAACAAGGCATGACATTCAGGCCCTTCTGGCAGGACGGGTGGATCAGACCCGCGTTGATTCTGCCGCAACTCATCGCCCTGCTTCGTAACCCAACCCTCAGGGCGGACGGTGAAGCACTGCTCTTTTCCGCCAAGAGTTTCGCTGCCGCGATGCTGGCTTATTTCATAGCTCTTCGCATTGGATTGCCGCGCCCTGCCTGGGCGATCGTCACCGTTTATCTCGTGTCGCAACCCACGGGGGGCGCCTCGCTCAGTCGTGGTCTCTACCGTCTGATGGGCACTCTGGCCGGGGCGCTCGCGACCGTCACAATCGTTCCGACCTTCGCCAACGAGCCAGTGGTGTGCAGTGCGGTGCTCGCAGGATGGATCGGTCTCGGTCTGTTTCTGTCGCTACTCGACCGCACGCCGCGCTCTTATGCCTTCGTGCTGTCCGGATACACCACCAGCCTGATCGGCTTTCCTGCAGTTGCGGCGCCTGGCGCAGTCTTCGACACCGCCATCGTGCGCGTACAGGAGATCGCACTGGGCATTCTGTGTGCTGTGGTGATCCATCGCTATGTGGTCCCCCGGCCGATGACCGGCCAGTTTCAGGCCAAGCTGACAGCAACGCTGCATGATGCCCGAAAACTGGCCTGCGACGTATTGAACAATATCTCGGAAAGCTCATGCCGCGATGATCGCTACCGAATGGCTCTGGACCTGCTCGCGCTCAGGGGACTGGCGACACACCTTCCTTATGATCCGATTACAGCACGTCTAAGCCGCTTAACGTTGCGCGCTTTACATGATCGTCTGGCTCACCTGTTGTTGCTCCTTGCCGATGTTGAGGAACGGATTTCCCTCATTCATGCGCCTGGAATGCCTGAGGAGCTAGCGCAGCTTTTATACAGAGTTCGCAGATGGATCAGTCTGGACACGCCGAATGATCGCGGAACAGAAGCGCACAGATTGTTCCAGAATGCCCGTTCGCTCGACCATGCCGATGACGCCACCTTGATCGATGGCCTTGTCGCCAACATAGCCCGTCATCTCGCCGAGCTCGTCGGTCTCCTTCATGATATCGAACGGCTCGGCGCCGAAGCCAGCGCAGCAGAGTGTGCAACAGAGTCATTTCAGGGCGCTGAGAAAACGACGGGCTATATCTTCCATCGCGATCCGATGATGGCGGCGCGGGCAGGTCTGGGTGCCGCTTTGGGAATCCTCCTCGGTTGCTTTTTTTGGATTTGGTCTGCGTGGCCCGATGGAGGGCTGGCCGTATCGGTATTGGGTGTCACGTGTGCCCTGTTCGGCAATGTGGACGCACCGGTGCCGTATGTCCGAAAATACATGCTTGGCTCGGTCTATGGTATCGCGATCAGCCTGATCTACAGCTTTATCGTCCTGCCGCGTGTCTTCGAGTTCTGGGTGTTGATCGCGGTCCTCGCACCGGCGCTTCTATTCGGAGGATCGTTGCAGGCTCGGCCGTCGACCACCTTCATGGCGCTTGGCATCACGCTGACTGTCCCGATCCTCGTCGGGTTGGGTCCTGTTTATGGCGGAGACTTCGCTGAGGCCATCAATAGTAGCATCGCGCTGTTGATGGGGGTCGGGTTCGCAGCGGCAACTATGACGTTGTTCCAGACCGTCTCCCCAGATACCGCGATCAACCGGTTGCTGCGGCTCGGCCGCCGAGACGCGGCCTATCGCGTCCGAAGCAGGGTTTCCGCCGAAGCCGTCTGGACCAATCTGACAATCGATCGCATCGCCCTGCTGCGACCCCGTCTAAGTCTTTCGGCGCGGCCGACAACGGAGACGATCGACATAATCGTGCGTGACCTTCGCATCGGTCACGCAGTGAGCCGTCTTCGCGAGCAATTCGACCAGTTGGAAAGTGAGCCCCTCAGTGCCATCCAGATGCTGCTGCTCGATCTCGCGCACCATTTCGACAGAGGTTCACCATCGGTCGACGAACTGAATACGCAGGTTGAAGAGCTGATCGCGCGCATTGTCGTCGAAACGGGCACGCACCGTCACCTGCTTGATCCACTCATCGACCTGCGTTTCGCGCTTTCTTCCGTCCCAAACAGCGAGGCCAGAGCATGATTCCGGACCTCTGCATCAGTGGCGTCTTTGTTCCCGGCTTGTTGGGAGGCGCCTTCATCGCCTTGGTAACCACCGTTGCGTTGCTACGTCTGCTCACCGTCCTCGGCGCGTGGAGAGTGTTTTCTATCCGGCCGCTCGTCGAACTTGCCGTCTTCACCATTCTGTTCAGCCTGCTCGCGCAGGGTCTCTCCACCATCGGATCCCTCCCATGAAATTCCTGCTCACCTTTCTGGGGCGCCATGCCTTGACGCTTGGGCTCGTCGTCATCGCCGCTGCCGTCGCGCTTCATCTGTGGGAACGCAATCAGCACACGCCCTGGACCCGTGATGGCCACGTACGGACTGACGTCGTACGGGTTTCGACCGATATTGGCGGTCTCATCACTCAGGTTCTGGTCCATGACAATCAGGTGGTGCGCCCTGGACAACTCCTGATCGTCCTTGATCGACCGCGTCGGGCCGCGGCGCTCGGACGTGCAGAAGCCGCCATAACGGAAGCAAGGGCGCAACTCGATCTGGCGCGCAAGGAGGAACGACGCGACTTGGCCTTACGCGATCTCGTCGCGACGGAGGCTCACGAGCAGAACATCGCAAAGGTCAGGACGGCGGAGGCAGCGCTGACGCGCGCACTCGCTGACCGCGACGTGGCCCAGATTGACATGCAGCGCACTGAAATCCGTGCAACAGTCGGGGGCACCGTCACCAATCTCGACCTTCATCCTGGTGATTATCTGGCCGTTGGCGTCCAAGCCATGGCACTGGTGGACGCCGAGACATTGCGCGTGGAAGGGTATTTCGAAGAAACCAAACTGCGCAGTGTCTCCATCGGCGATCGCGCGCGCATCCATCTGATGGGAGACGATGCCGATATCGTCGGTCATGTCGAGAGTATTGCCGCCGCAATCGCCGACGACCAGCGCGACAACACCGGAAATCTTCTGCCCAAAGTCGTACCAACATTCTCATGGGTGCGGCTCGCTCAACGCATTCCTGTCCGTCTGCACATAGACCGCGTACCAGCGGGCACGAAGCTGATCGCAGGACGAACAGCGACGGTGGAAATCCTGCCCTCTACACCCTTGAGCGTGGTTGGGAGGCACCTGTGAGATCTGTTTTTGCCCTATGTATGGCGCTTCTGATGACGGGCTGCGTTGCTGGGCCGGATTATCGCGTTCCCGACGAGGCCATTGCCAATCGCCCTGGAGTGACGCAAGCGCTCCTTGGCGGCAGGAACAATGGCGTGGTCCCGGCGCCGCTGCCACCGCATTGGTGGCGTCTCTATAAGGATGCCCGGCTCGATGCCTTCGTCGCCGAGGCACTGACTGCAAACACTGATCTTCGCACCGCAGAGGCCAATCTCGGGAGAGCTGACGCGCTTGTACACGAAGCAAAGGCAGCACGCACCGTAACTACGGATCTCAGTGGGCAAACTACTGGCTCGCGGATCGGAGGTCCGACCCGGTTTCTGCCAGCGCCTTTCAGCTACGCGTTGGGTATGAACGTCAGTTATCCTCTCGATCTGGCGGGCGGCATCCGTCGCGCAATCGAAGAGGCTCACGATCAGTCAGAGACGGCGCAGGCAGCACGCGACCAGGTGCGTGTGATCGTAGTTGCCACTGTCACGCGTAATTATGCTCGCGTTTGTGCTGATGGCGTAGCGCTGGCCGCCGCGAGACACGTTGTTGCAGTGCAACGCGCGACACTTGATGTCGCGTTGCGTATGGCCAGCGAGGGACGCGGCACGCGCTTTGATAGTGAACGCGCGCGAACGGCAACATTCGCCAGCGAAGCAGCCATTCCAGACATCCTCGCTGATCAGAAAACAGCGTTATTCGCATTGACCGCCGTCATGGGGCGCATTCCATCGGACTATCCGCGCGATCTGGAGGCATGCACTACTATTCCGTCGCTTGCCCTGCCGCTGCCGGTTGGCGACGGAGCCGCGCTATTGAGGCGTCGCCCCGACATCAGAAAGGCAGAACGCCTTTTCGCCGCAGCGACGGCCGGCATCGGCGTCGCCGAAGCCGATCTCTATCCCCAGGTCAGCCTTGGCGGCTCGGTGGGGAGCACCACGTCGATCACTCACGCCCTGACGTTGTCGTCGTTCGGTTTGAGCGTCGGTCCACTGGTCTCATGGTCCTTTCCTAACCGGGTCTTGGCCCGCGCCCGTATCATGCAGGCTGGCGCAGAATCCCGTGCTGCGCTCGGTGCGTTCGACGGAACGGTTCTGCTCGCATTGAAACAGACTGAGACCGCCCTGTCGGCCTATAGGCGAACGCGTGAGCGCCTCGAAGACCTGGACCGGGCTGCGACCTCCGCTGGCAAGGCAAGCAGCGATGCCGAGACGCTGCAACGCTTCGGCCGCACGCCATTTCTCGACGTCCTTAACGCGCAAGCAAATTACGCCGACGCGCAGGCACACCTGTCATCCGCTCGGATCGAACTTGTTGATCGGCAGATTGATCTGTTTCAGGCGCTCGGCGGTGGTTGGGAGTGATAGTGGTCTGTCTGGACATTATGTGCTGCGTTGAGAGCTCCCGTTGAGGACAATTGATGTCTTCTCCTGAGCATTCCTGCGCTGGAAGCGGACATTCCGTTCACCCCCCAAGTCAGCCGCGAGCCTCAGAATGGTTACAGACCTGCGTAAGTTGAAACGGCAATCGCGAAGAGGGCCAGAGACGATCAGGCTGTCTTTCTGGAAGCAGACGTTGTTCTTGGATGAGCGCCCCTGGAACACGCCTCGAAAAGGCCTTTTCGGGTCTTTCTTGGGCCCCACCCCCTATGTCCGATAAAGTAAATTAACGGACATAAGGGTGGGGAGGGGTCTATTTTTTGGAAAATTTGTACAGACCTGCCAGCTAAGACTAAAGCTTTAATTTTTTTTGCATTCGTATCAGTGGAACGTTCACTCCATCCCCTGTGGCTTCAACTCTTTCTAAAGGGTAATAACCGGAGGCGATGTAGAGAGGTTCTCCACTGAGAGTGGCCATAAGCTCAGCAGTTCTGAAACCATGATCTGCTGCAGCTTGTTCGCACTGCTTCAAAATAAGACTGCCGATCCCTTTTCGCGTGAACGCGGGATCGGTGTACATTGCCCTGATCCTCGCAGGGTCTCGTTCCGGATTGAGTAGAATAGGATCACGAAGATCGCTGCTGTGATCACCTCCGTAAAGTGTTGCGCGCTTACTCCATCCTCCGCATCCCGCTAAAACCCCGTCATGTTCGGCTATGAGATAGGATCCGTCTTCAACCAACTGGGTATCCAGACCCATGACGGCGTGACTGGCGATGATTTGCTCAGGAGTGAGAAATCCTACCTGTAATGCGTCGATAGATCTGTTGATGAGATTTTTCAGCGCAGGGAGATCGCTGCTCGTAGCCCAACGTGTTCGGATATTTCCCGCAGCGTAAGTCGTCATAATGGTCCTAAACTGGTCTCAGCCGAGCATTTATGGCTCGAACCTCATCAAAAATCTATTTTCTAAAACGTAGCTCTAAAGAAAAAAACCTATCAAGCTGATGCATATCCTGCGGTGCTGAGGCCGGCTACCGCCGGCTCATGAGAGATATCGTTAATTTTTCTACAGACCGTATCCTGTAGGAACAGTATTCCTTTCTGAGGTTGGAGCAGGACGTCCCCCGAGTTTTGGAAGGTTCGCCCTTTCTGCTTGGCACATCCCACAGTTCACCCCACCTGTATGGGCAAACTGGTGACAGGATGTTGCAACATGATTCCACTTTCAATTCTCGATCTCGCGTTCATCACCGAAGGTAGTTCGGCTACCGAGGCGCTTCATCGGAGTGCGGATCTTGCGCAGCATGCGGAAAGTCTGGGCTTCAAGCGTTTCTGGCTGGCTGAACATCACTCAATGGCGGGCATTGCCTCCGCTGCGACTGCGGTCGTGATCGGCTATGTCGCAGGCGCTACGAAAACCATCCGGGTGGGGGCAGGCGGGATCATGCTGCCAAACCATGCCCCACTTGCTGTTGCCGAGGCATTCGGCACGCTGGAAAGCCTTTATCCGGGCCGGATCGATCTTGGGCTGGGACGGGCGCCCGGCTCCGATCAGGCCACAATGCGCGCACTGCGTCGTGATCCGGCCTCCGCTGACCGCTTCCCACAGGACGTGTTCGAACTGCTGCGTTATTTTGAAAAGCCGGAACAGGGTCAGGCAGTCTTTGCCGTTCCGGGCGCGGGGCTGACTATACCGGTCTGGCTGCTGGGATCGTCCCTCTTCTCCGCTCATCTGGCCGCCATCATGGGACTGCCATTCGCATTCGCCAGCCATTTCGCTCCTGATCTGATGGAAGAGGCTCTGACGCTGTACCGTGAGCGGTTTGAGCCTTCGGAGCGGTTGCAATCACCTTATGCTATGCTGGGCATCAACGCAGTGATCGGAGAGACGCAGACCGAAGCACAGCAGGCGGCAACATCTCTACAGCAGCATTTCGTTGCTCTGCGTCAGGGACGTCCGTCGACTTTTCCTGCACCTCGGTCAGTGTCCTGGAATAGTCAGGAACAACGTCTCCTTGACAGCACACTGCGTTATACCTTCGTAGGAACCGCAGAAGACGTCACAAAAAATATCTCTTCTTTCGCAGAGCGGTACAGGCCTGATGAACTCCTGATCGGTGCACCGTTATATTCTCAGGAGGCAAGGCGCAGGACCCTCAGTGGGATCGCGCATCATTTTATGGAAAAATAATCCCATACCTGAGCACACGCGGCGGCACCGCATGGGTTGTTTGTTATAGATGGCGGTGAAGCCGAACGCCATGACGCACATGGCCTTGTTTTTGTAGCATTGGGCAGCCACCGCTAGGTCGCATAATATTTCTTATGCCAACTCGGATATTTTCGTGCCATGGGGTGCGCAATCAATTGGTTCGATGTAGCCTCTTAAAAGTAACGGTTTGCTTGTCATGAATACGGAAAACTTTTTTCGTAAGTAGGCTTGCCAAGATTGCATTTAAAGTCTCGGTCATGCCTTTGGCCATGCGTTCATCCCAAACCGCGCGATTTCCATCAGCCGCTCCTGTGATGCTCCGTCACGAGCTTGGACAGCCATGCCGCGTAGGAGGGAACCGTAGAACGCTGCCAAAGCCTCAATATCGGTATCTATCGGCAAATCACCTACCTCCAATCCCTGTTGCAAGCGTGCAGCCATAGCGCCTTCTGCCTGTGTCCGCTGACTAGCCAAAAGATCGCGCAAACGGTGCTGGTTAGGGGAGCATTGCGTTGCCGCGACTGAGATCATGCAGCCTGCAGGCTGGTTAGGGCGTGTAAATTCAACGGCAGCTGCTCTCGTTAAATCCTCAAAGACAGTTCGCGTATCGGCATCTTCACCGAGGATATCGAGAAACCAACCTCCAGCGACACTCATGTAGGTCTCAATCACCTCGTGATACAGCGCCTCTTTGCTTCCGAAAGCATTGTAAAAGCTGGAAGCACTGATCTTCATGACCGAAATCAGATCATCGAAGCTCGTCCCCTCATAGCCGCGATCCCAAAACAAGCGCATGGCAGCACACAAGGCTTCCTTGCGATCGAAGGATTGAGGGCGCCCCCGCCCTCGCCGCCCACTTGGGTCTTTTTTTGGTGTCATCGCTCCATAAATCCTTGAAACCAGAGATCCAAACATTATATGCCTTATGTTGGAGCGATTACTCCACATTTAAATCCGTTGCTCTCTATCAACCGGGCATAAAGTACGCATGTGCGTTCTGGCCCATACAGACAGGCACATATCCATGAGCAAACTTTCCGGAAAAGTTGCAATCGTAACCGGCGCCTCTAAAGGAATTGGGGCTGGTATTGCCAAGGCACTCGCCGAAGCGGGGGCCGCTGTCGTCGTCAATTACGCCTCAAGCAAGTCCGGAGCGGACGCCGTCGTCTCAGCCATTGCCAGCAATGGCGGTCAGGCCATCGCTGTTCAGGGAGATGTTTCTCTTAAATCCGATGCGCAGGCCATCGTGGATGCGGCGATCAGTCAATTCGGGCGCTTGGATATTCTCGTCAATAATTCCGGGGTTTACGAATTTGCTTCGATCGACGAGATCACCGAAGACCATTTCCATCGTCTCTTTAATGTCAATGTGCTTGGCACTTTACTGACGACCCAGGCCGCCGCCAAACACCTTGATGATGGCGGTAGCGTTATCAATATCAGCTCCGTTGTATCTCGTATTACGCCACCAAATTCTGCGGTCTATACGGGAACAAAGGGAGCCGTTGATGCCATTACAGGTTCTCTCGCGCGTGAGCTGGGGCCGAGAAATATTCGGGTCAACGCTATCAATCCTGGCCTGATTGAAACAGAAGGCACCAAAACTGCTAATGTTGTGGGTTCCGAAATGGAACAGCTCATTATTTCACAAACACCACTGGGACGTAGCGGCCAGGTTCAGGACATTGCTCCACTTGCCGTGTTCCTCGCCTCTGATGATGCGCGCTGGCTGACAGGCGAAACACTCATTGCCTCCGGTGGGCTGCGCTGACGTTTGACGTTAACCCGGCGGACCTCTGCCGGGTTAATATTTTATTATTGGTTTGTATTCACGAACAATATTGTTCGCGAAATATACTCTGCCAGGAAGACTTAAGCCATATTATCTAGAGAATGCTTTTGTCGTGAGAACAGGCCTACCGTGGCTTATGAGTTCTCCGCTCAAACACAGTTTCCAGAGTGCGTTGGGAAGGTAACGGCAGATACGAAGGAAAATAATAGTCATAGTCCCCCACGAATTTTCCGTTGCACAAAGTCCAGCCTGTCTTGCCCCCAAAACAGTTCGTTTCCGACGACGTAGGTAGGAGTACCAAAGATACCAAGCTGTTCTGCGTCAGACAGGTTTTTTTTCCATACAGCGTATACTTCTGGCGTTTGGGAAAAGACTAAGAGCTCTTTGGTGTCGCAATGGAGTACTTTTTCAACAATACCCTCAAGCGTATTCGTATCCGCAATATCCTGATCATGGGCCCATAATGCGGATTGAATCGCCCATGACAAAGCGACATCGTCATAGCCTTTGAGACCCGCGGCAATAACAAGACAAGCCGCATACTCTATAGTTCTGCAGGGATAATATTTCGGTTTCAGATTAAGAGGAATATCCAGAAACTTCCGCCAGCGGGTCAATTCAACCACATGATAATTCTGTCGGGCAGTGGGGCGCTCCCGCAAAGGGATTCCGCCATTACTCTGGATGATCCGAATTGGTCGCAGCACAAGTGATACGCCTTCCGACCGAGCAATTTCACGCAGCTTTGGCATCCCAAGATAAGCCCAAGGCGACGAGATTCCATAAAAAACCTGGATCGTCCCCACATTCGATGGCTGCTCGTCGGTCATTTTTGTTCCTTACATTGACAATATGAAAGAGTGATCGTGAATAAGAATGAGTTTAGATCATTAATCTCGTTGCGTCATGCGATAACATAATATACGACTCACTGAGTAGCTTATGGAAATGTACTCATTAATAAAGTTATTAATGAGTACAGCCAAAATGCGAATGGGCCTGTTTCCTCCAACCTTTTCGTCCGGATCCCGCCATGTCCGCATCTCGTGAGTTTCCAGCACTTCTGACCCTCATTCTGTTGACATTAGGGGGCACTGCTCAGGCTGCAGATGAGCAATCGTCCGATCATGACGTCATGCATAGACAGCCAATTCCTTCCCGCACACCAAAGAAGGCGGCCACAACCCATGAGGCTGCCCCGGTCAGCAAAGCGGAAGAAATTCATGTCAGAACAGAGACGCTCTCCGGAGGTGTGACCAATACGACACCCGGCGGAGGCCTCATGCCGGTTCAAACAGTTCCACGCATGCAGAGCGGGGTTACACGAGACTATATTGCGAAGCAGTCCCCGACCACGAACACACTTAACCTGCTTCAGATGTCCCCAGGGGCTGTTGTGGCCAATTCTGATCCTCTGGGTCTCGCGGACCATACGAGCATTACCGTTCGTGGTCTGGACCAGACAGAGATCGGTCTGGTGTTTGAAGGAATGCCTGCGGGCGATCCCATTTATGGGATCGCTGATACGTCCGAATGGGCAGACACGGAAAATATTGGTCGTGTCGATCTGGCGCAGGGAAGCAGCGACATTGCCGCTCCTGTCTATAATGCAGGTGGCGGCCAGATTACCGAAACGTTGCTGGACCCCAGTCACAAAGCCGGCGCACTGTTATCGCTTTCAGGCGGAACGCATGCGACGAACAAGGATTTTTTGCGTCTGGATAGTGGAGAAATCGGCCATTCCGGTGTCCGGGCATTCATGTCTGGTTCGTATACCCGCAACAATAACTGGCGCGGGCCAGGAACGAACCGTCGCTACCATGTCGATTCCAAAGCGGTAAAAGAATGGGGCGCAGACAATCGAGCCTCAGCAGTCTTTACCTGGAATACGATTGACGAATCCCCAACACGATATCTGTCTCTTGCGCAATGGAAGCAGTACGGAAAATCCTACAATTATTCTGGCGAATATACCCCAGGCAGCACAACCTATTACCGACTCTATCAATATAAGCGCTCTTCAATGATGATCAGCGCTCCAAGCCACTTTACGCTTGCAAAAGGTCTGACGGCTGATATCGCCCCCTACTATCAGTGGATGAGCGGGTCGGTCCCAAGTGGGACGACCCTGACACCTGGAAGCCTGTATCTTGGCAACCAGTCTGCGGGAACCGTCAGCTTCCCTACGCTCTATAACGGGAAAGCTGTGGCCGCAGCAATTGCAGGCTCCAACAGCTTCAATACGGGCTTCTCAGGTCATTTCACGCTGAAGACAGGCGTAAATACTCTCAAGGTTGGTTACTGGTACAGCAATCTGACCAAAAACTCCCTCTACGATTACTCTCCTGTCAGTGCGGCAGGTGACATCATCAATAATAATATCCGCACTCAAAACGGCTCCATCCTGGCGACCAAGAATTTCCACATGATGCAGCAGGTCAATGGCTTCTTCATTGAGGACGGGTTGTCTCTACTGAATCATCGGCTTGATCTGACCGCTGGGTTCAAAGCTGTGCTTCTGGCACGATCCGGAACAAACAACATTCCAGGTGCGACCTATCGTTGGGGAACAAATAGCGCAGTTCCGCTGCCGCGTTTCGAGGCCAGCTACAAGATTGACAAAAACAATCAGATTTTCATCGACGCGGTAACAAATTTCCACGCACCGATGTCAGACGTACCGTATTATGACGCTTTCAGTGTCTCGACCGGAAAGATATCGACGGCTGGAAAAACTGACCTCAAGAATGAATACTCCATTTCCGAAGAAATTGGATATCGTCATATTGGTCTTATCAATGCCTCCATTGGCTTCTTCAACTACAATTTCACAAACCGGCAGATTTCGACATCCGTTTATGCTGATGGCGCATTGACGACAAACCTCATCAATGCAGGCGGCCAAACGACGCGCGGAGCGCAGGTCGAGATTTCCCTTCGTCCCTGGCATCATTTGAGCCCATACGTTTCGGGGCAGTATCTCCATGCAACGATCGACAACAACCTTGCTGTTGGAAACGATCTTCTCCCAACCAAAGGGAAGAGTGCAATTCTGACACCGAAATTTTCGGCATCTGCAGGCATATCTTATGATGACGGTCAGTTTTTCGGCAACGTATTCTTCAATTACGTTGATTCACAATACTCAACGTTTATGAATGATGAGAGTATCCCCGCTTACAAGACGGCCAATATGACGCTGGGGTACCGCATGAAGACTTACCACTTCATCCATCGCCCGACGATCCAGCTGAATCTTGTGAACCTCGGTGATAGCAACTACCTGTCCAGCGCCTATACGGTTCGGACAAATGCCAAGACCACAAAAGGTATTTATGGGACGTCCATCGCAGGCACTGCACCCAGCTATTATCTCGGGGGTGGATTTGCAGCGGTAACATCAATCACCCTCGGATTTTGAAACCATGATTACAGGACGTCAGATCGAAGCCTTTCATGCTGTCTTTTCGATCGGCAGCATGACAGGCGCGGCACGTCATCTCGGGCGCACGCAGTCTGCTGTCAGCCGTCTCATTATGGAACTGGAAAAAGCACTTGGCTTTACCCTTTTCGAGCGGAACGGGACGCGGCTGCATGCTACGCAGGAAGCACGGCTCCTTTATGATGAGGTCAAGCGCTCCTTCATCGGACTGAAGAACATTGAGGAGAAAGCCAGACAAATCGCTGCAGGTGGAAACCATCGCCGGATTACATGCGGCGCCACATCTGCACTCTCTGGCGGTCTTGTTCCCCGGGCCATCTCCGGTCTGATGCAATGCAGTTCAGACATTTCAATGTCTTTCAAAGGCATGCCAGCCGATGAGGTCGTCCGCTCCGTGACGGATGGCAGTGTTGATGTCGGTCTGGCGACCCTGCCCATCGACGATACCAATCTGCACATTCACTGGATTGGAGAAGCATCCTGTGTGGCCGTTCTGCATGAGGATCACCCTCTTGCCCAATCCGACAGCCTTTCTCTTCGTCAACTGCATACCCAGCAGGTTCTGACCGTAGGAAATCCCTTTCGGCTGCGACGCACGATCGACGCAGCTCTTCAGGCATCCGGGAACAGCTCGTTCACCAGGATAGAAACCAATACATCCCTCAATGCTGTCATGAGTGCCCGTGAAGAACTGGGAGTAGCCATTGTAGAGCCTGTAACAGCCTACGGCATTCCCATTGGCGGTACGGTCGTGCGGCCTATTGTGGAACATATTCCCTGGGCGTGGAGTGTGTTGACACCGGCGTTTTCGGCAGCTGACAGCGGCATTCTTCGCTTCATCGAACAGATCGAAATCACAGCGCGTACCCTTTTGCCAGATTTTATCCGGCACCCACCCGAAGCGCTCGAAAAACTTCACACACGCCTTTTTCAGACCGAGCCAGGAGCACCAGATGCCAAAAGGAATTGAGGCCACCACACCAGCGCCAGCGCTCGATCTTCAGGACCTTGAAGCCCGTATTCACCGCGATCTGGATTATCTGAACCTCCCGGCAAAACCATGGGTTCTTCCACTCCATGATGCGCCTGAACCAACCTATGACGTGGTGGTGGTCGGCGCAGGCATGATCGGGCTCGCGGCGACTGCGGCTCTGCGGCTTCGTGGCATCAGTTCAGTCATCTGCCTTGATCGCGCTCCTGAAGGCACAGAAGGCCCCTGGGTCACCTACGGCCGCATGGTTACACTCCGTACAGCGAAATCTGCCTGCGGTCCGGCTTTGGGCATTCCCAGCCTGACGTTTCGCGCCTGGTTTGAAGCGCAGTTCGGTAACGCGGCGTGGGAACGCCTAAACAAAATTCCACGCGCACAGTGGATGGATTACCTCATCTGGTATCGACGCATTCTGGATCTACCAGTTCGTAACGGAATGGACGTCACAGATATTGCCCCGCAGGACGATGGGCTCATCAGGGTTACAGTGCGAGGAGAAAGCACTCCAGTTTTGGCCCGACGCGTTATACTGGCAACAGGAATAGACGGACTGGGCGCCCCATCCCTTCCTTCTGTTGCCAGTGGGATCTCCTCCCGGTTCTGCGCCCACTCCGCCGATATGATCGATTTCACAGCGCTTGCTGGAAAGCGTGTTGGGGTCGTAGGAGCAGGCGCCTCTGCAATGGACAACGCTGCGAGCGCTCTGGAGGCTGGCGCTGCTGGCGTTGACCTTTTCGTCCGTCGCGAAGCCCTCCCAAGTGTGGACAAGTTCACCGGGATCAGCAGTGATGGGCTGGTCATGGGATATGTTGGCCTGCCAGACGCAGTAAAATGGGAGATGATGCGCCTTGGGCTTGATGCGCCAGTCCCTCCCCCACGCGACAGTACGCGCCGGGTTTTCAGGCACAAGAATGCAAGACTGCATGTGAATGCCCCCCTGCTCTCGGTCGAAGAAACAGCATCTGCGTTAACCGTCACAACGCCTCATGGTGAAACGGAGCTGGATTTTCTGATTTTTGCGACCGGTTTTTCCTGTGACGTTACATCTCGACCAGAACTTTCCTCATTTGCGTCCAAGATCAGCCTCTGGGACGATCATTATACGCCTCCAGCCGGAGAAGAGAGTAAATCTCTCGGCCAATCTCCGTATCTGGCACCGGATTTTTCGTTCGTTGCACGCGAAGACAGTGACAAAGAGCCGTTATCCCGGATTTATTGTCTGTGCTTTGCCTCTGTGCTGAGCCATGGCAAGCTCACGAGTGGCGCACCCGCGATGGATGAGGCTGTTCAAAGGCTGGTCCATGGTGTCGCAGCATCTTTCCTGCGCGAAAACAGCCAGGACTGGCTGAATATTTTCCGTGAGTTCGACCGACCAGAACTCCTTGGGGATGAATGGCACCCCGAACAGATTGTCAACGGCACATCCACAAAGGTGAAGAGTAACGCATGACCGAGGATTCCTTTCAGCTGCACCAACGCAGCATCGTGATTGATGGCCTTCAGACCTGTGCCTGGAGCCGCGAAATCTTTGAACAGATGCGTGCCGGCGGCCTGACCGTTGTCAATGCTGCGTCCCTGCTGTGGGAGAACTTCAGTGAGGGCATGGCGTATGTCCGAACCTGGGAGCGGCACTTTGCTGAAAATGCAGATCTGATCATCCCAATCCGCTCCGTCGCGGATATCGAGACCGCCAAACGCACCAATCGCACAGGGATCAGTATCGGCTGGCAGAACACGTCCCCATTGGAAGACCGTCTGGATTATGTACGGCTTTTCAAACTGCTGGGCGTCAATACCATGCAGTTGACCTACAACACCCAGAACTATTCAGGGGCTGGCTATCTTGAAGAGCGTGACAGTGGCCTGACAGGCTTCGGACGCGAGGTTCTTCATGAAATGAACCGTCATGGCGTGCTGTGCGATCTGAGTCATGTAGGCGACCTGACGTCCGCCGACGTGATTGAGCACTCCCGACGCCCAGTCTGTATTTCACATGTGCTGCCACGCGCGCTTCGGGATGTGAAACGCAACAAGCCAGATTATCTGTTCCGAGCCTGCGCCGAAAAAGGCGGCATCGTGGGTGTCAGCCTGTTCTCTCCCGGATTACGTGCGGGGAATGACGCGACAATCGATGATTATCTGGATGCCATGACCCATGTCCTGAACATCGTGGGTGAAGACCACATTGCGATGGGTACCGATTTCAGTACAGGACATCCCCGTCCTGGCCCTTGGCTGCTCTGGGCGAACCGTGACAAGGGATATGGGCGTCAGCTGACAGAATTTGGCCGTACCACGATCCGCAAGCCATCGGGCTTTGCCAGCATCCCAGAAACACCCAACCTGACAGACGCCATGATGCGCCGTGGGTGGTCCACAGGGCTAATCGAGAAAATTCTCGGACAGAACTGGCTGCGCCTGTATCGCGACACATGGACACCAGAGGTCTGACGCGGCTCATGCCAACCGCTCCCCACTTCACGACGCGTCGCAAGGTTCTTGGCGGTCTGGCAACACTGCCCGCATGGCGACATGCACGGGCGGCGGATGGCGATCTGGAATTGTCGGTAGCCGGCTTTCATGGGCCCTTCCAGAAAGCGTTTCAGGCCATCGTGATCAACAGTTTCGAACGCGCCATGCCGGGCGTCCGCGTGACGTACCGCCCCATCATCAATTCTGCACAGCTTCTTGCAGCGCTACGGCTGGAACGGGAAGCACCGCAGATTGATGTCGCCATTGCGGATGTATCGGTCGCTATTCTTGCCAAACAGGAAGGACTAACTTTCATTCTACGGGAGGAAGAGATCCCGACCCTGCGCGATATCCCGGACTGGGGACGCTTCGATGCCATGAATGGTGTCGCATTCTCACGGGATAATCTGTCGCTCATTTATGACAGCCGCGTTCTGACGCGTCCTCCGGAAAGCTGGCGTGAACTTGGGCGTCCCGATTTGACGGACCAGATCGCCATGCCTGTCGAGGATACGCGTGGCGTTGTACTCCTTCCCCTTCTGACGCGCATGGCCGGAGGGGACTACAGGCAGAACATCGAGCCGGGACTGACCCTCATGCGACAGTTTGCCCCCTATGTCGCAACCTGGAACGCACAGCCCGACATTTACACCCTGACGCTGGCCCAGACGATTGCCTTGGGTGTTGGATGGAACGGCCGCGGCCAGATGCTTGCACGGGACAATCCGGATACGCTGCGTGCTGTCGTTCCGTCTGAAGGCAGCGTCGCACAGATCAATACGCTCAACCTGACGGCCCCTCCGCAACGCACCAGACTGGCGCAGGCCTTCATTGAACATGCCCTTTCCCCGGACGTGCAGACAGCCTTTGCGAATGTCGCGTTTTATGGGCCTGTAAACCGTCAGGTTGTACTGTCAGAAGAGACATCCGAAGCAATTTTCGGCCGACCAGAGACAGCACGCCGTGAACTGCATCTGGACTGGGGTTTCGTTAGCCAGCACTACAATAGCTGGATCCGCCGTATTCAACGTGAGGTCATCAGTGGCTGAAACAGACTCAACACCAGCCTATCTCTCCGTCAGCGGCTTCACGAGGCAATTTCCGGGCGCAGAAAGGCGTTCCGTCGATGACGTCAGCTTTACGCTGAAACGCGGGCAGATGCTGACCTTACTGGGCCCTTCCGGATGCGGAAAAACCACCCTACTCCGCATGATTGCAGGCCTGACCCCGGTTGATTCAGGACAGTTGCACGTTGCGGGGCGTCAAATGACGGAAACCCCTCTTCACGCACGCAACATGGGAATGGTGTTTCAATCTTATGCCCTGTTTCCTCACCTCTCCGTCGCCCGCAATATCAGCTTTGGCCTGGATGTCCGGGGGATCAAAGGGGAAGAGAGCCGGCGGCGTGTGGTGGAACTGGTCTCTCTCCTGCACCTGACCGGGCTGGAGAACAGGCGCATCACTGAACTCTCCGGCGGACAACGGCAACGAGTGGCACTGGCGCGGGCGCTTGCCATCGAGCCTGACATTCTCATGCTGGATGAGCCGCTGGCCAATCTTGATATCCGGTTGCGCGATACGGTGCGCACGGAAATTCGTGCGCTCCAGAAACGCCTTGGGATCACCGCCATCTTTGTGACGCATGATCAGGACGAAGCTCTGTCCATTGCGGATCAGGTTGCCGTCATGTCGGAAGGACGCCTCCAGCAGTTTGGCACACCGGCAGATCTGTATACTCGTCCCGCAAACCGGTTCGTGGCGTCCTTCGTGGGACGCAGCAACTTCATCGAGGCTGTGTGGGTCGATAGCAAACGTATCCATGCGGAAGGCATCGGCACACTTTTCATTGGCTTTTCCGAAGGCTGGAAAGGCCGCAGAACCCTCTTGATCCGTCCCCATCGCATCAGACTGGGCAACAGTCTCGAAACATGCTGCCAGGGTGTGATCGAAAACGTTGTTTACACGGGTGAGCGCCGAACTTATCTGGTCCGTGTCGGGTATGTAACACTCACCGTTGAACAGCAGGAAGATCAGGGCCAACCAGCCCAGATGGGAGACATGGTTGACCTGCACTGGCAGGCCAGCGACATGTCAGTCCTTCAAGAGCCGATCTCCGACACCCTCACTTCAGGCCATCCGAGTTCATGAGGGTGTCTGTCAGAAAACAGCCGTCCTGGCTGCAGGTCCTGCTCATCCTTCCGGGTGTTGCGGCCCTTGTCGTGACATTCGTCTTCCCGCTCCTCTGGCTGGCCAGGACGTCTCTCCAGCCTACGACCGGACATACACTCTCCCTCCACGCCTATGTCCGGCTTTTCGAGGACAGTTTTTACTGGTGGGTCATTGGACGCACGATTTTCATTGGGCTGCTCTGTGTTGTCATTACCGTCCCAATGGCTTTTCCCGTCGCGCTTTTCCTTGCCCGGTCGCAAAGCCGCTGGCGAGGCACCCTGACAGCGCTGGCCATTGCGCCCCTCCTGACATCCACAGTCATCCGGACCTACGGCTGGATGGTCATCCTCGGGCGACATGGCCTCATTAACACGACCCTCGTGTGGGCTGGCATTCTGGCGCAGCCCACACGATTGGATAACGGTCCCTTTGCCACGGTTGTCGCGCTGGTGGAGATCCTGCTGCCTTATGGCATTATTTCCATCCTCAGCCACCTGAGCCGTCTGGATGCGGAGCTTGAACAGGCGGCCTCCCTCCTCGGGGCACGTCGCCTTCAGGTCTTCTGGCGCGTCTTGCTGCCTCTCTCCCTTCCAGGACTGATGACAGCCTCGCTGCTTGTCTTCGTTCTCGCAATCAGCTCACTCGTGACACCTCAGTTGATGGGCGGAGGGCGCGTCTTTGTCCTTGCAACAGAAATCTTCAACCAGACGACCATAGCTCTGGACTGGCCATTTGCCGGCGCCCTGTCCATTACCCTCCTGGCCTTTTTCGGAATATTCGTGACGCTCTATCAGAGAATTCTTCAGCGCGTGGAGAGCCAGTCATGAAACACGACCGAACCGTCAGGGTGGCGTGGCATCTTCTGATTGGCCTGATTTACCTATTCCTGCTCGCACCATTGATTATCGTGCTGATCGTGTCGTTCGATATACGTCCCTACCTCAGCTTTCCACCCGCGAGTTTTTCCCTAATTTCATATGCCAGGGTGTTGCATAACCCCCTTTTCCTTCAGGCTGGAAAAACCAGTCTGTTGATCGGAGGATGCTCTGCGGGGCTCTCCCTGATTGTGGGGACGAGCGCTGCTTTTGCTCTGGTGAGAGGCCACTTCCCGGGACGGCAAAGCCTGCAATGGTTCTTTCTTTCTCCAATGCTGATGCCCCATATCGTGCTGGCGGTCGGACTGATGATGACCCTGCAACCGCTTGGCCTCCTGGACACGCTGACAGGATTGATTCTGGCCCATATCAGCATCACACTGCCCTATACGACGCGCATTGTGTCCTCCGGGATTGCACAGTTGGACCGCACACTAGAAGAAGCCGCTCGCATTCACGGCGCTTCGCCCTGGCAGAGTTTCTGCCGTGTCATTCTACCCGCACTCAGGCCACACCTCATCACCGGATTTCTGATCGCATTCCTGTTTTCCTTCGACGAAGCCGTTATCGCCCTGTTCATTGCAGGCCATAGAGCCGTTACGCTGCCACTCGCCATCTATCAGTACATCCAGTTCCGGACGGACCCGCAGGTCGCGTCGCTCTCAGTCCTCGTGGTGCTCCTCAGTCTGGTACCCATCATCATCATTGAACGTCTGATCAATCTTCGTCGGGCCGTCGGCGGATAAAGCAGTGAAGGAACATCTCATGACGCAGATTATGATCGAAAGTGGCGCGATAGAAGGCTTCACAGAAAACGGAATTCTGACATTCCTGAGCGTTCCCTATGCCGCCCCTATTGTTCCTGGAAATCGGTTCGCAGCACCTCAGGACGTTGCACCCTGGACCGGTGTGAGATCCGCTCACCGCCTTGGTGCCGTCTGCCCACAGATCCCAACCTATGGACCTGTTGGGAAAGGGGCCACATCCATGCTGGATGCCGGTGAGGATTTTCTAACCCTCAATATCCGTAGTCCAGCCCGGGAGGGAAAAGCTCCCGTTCTTGTCTGGCTGCACGGAGGCGGATACGCCGTCGGTTCCGGAAACGAACCACTCCTCCAGACAGGCGCCTTCGCAGCAAGCGGAATTGTTGAAGTAACGCTCAATTACAGATTGGGAGCACTGGGATTTTTAAGCCTGGATGGCGCGCCCGAAAATCGCGGGCTACTTGATATCATCAAAGCTTTGGAGTGGGTTCAGAAGCACATCGCCCTCTTTGGAGGAGACCCCGAACGCGTCACTCTGGCCGGACGATCTGCGGGTGGATTTGCCGTTTCCACTCTTATGGCCATGCCTGCGGCAAAAGGATTGTTTTCCCGGACCATGATCCAGTCCGGAGCTACCCCAGCGGTGCTCCCACACAAAGACGCACGCCTGACGACACAACGCTTTCTGAAACGTCTCGGCCAGCCATCACTTCAAACCCTCGAAGCGATACCCATTCATCAGCTTCTCGCTGCTCAGCAAGAGATCTGCAATGAATCCTACGAACAGCATGACTTCACTCGAGACGGCCGAGTCACAATTGTAGGAATTCCCTTCCAGCCAGTCATTGACGCTGCGTCCTTACCCCTTGATCCAGAAACAGCCGCTGTCCAAGGGCTGGTAACGCAGGTTGCAGTTATGATTGGCACGACATCGGCGGAATACCTGTCCCATTCCAGCGTGCACTCGCATCTCACATTTACAGATACTGCGCGCTTACTGGACCCAAGAGTACAGCCTCTCGGCCTGAGTGGGACCGATATCGTGAACCGCTATCGGGATGCCCTACCCCACCATGACCCTCTGGGAATATGGCGTGCGGTCGCAGGGGATCTTGTCTTTCAAAACCCGACGACCCGCTATGCCCTTGCACTGAGCAAATTTCAGCCCGTTCATAAATATCTTTTCGGAAGCATCGGCCCCAATGAAACGGGTGCCCCACATGGTGCCGAACTGGCAAACGTATGGTGGCGGGAAGGCTATAACAGAGCGAACTTACCAACGAGATATCAAGATGTTGATCCAAAGATTTCGCGTATCATACATAATATCTGGAGAGACTTTGTTTCGGTAGAAGAACGGTCAGAAATAAGATGGGAGGCATTTTCAACCAATAATAAGGCCACCTTGTCCATTACAAAGGACGGTGCGGCGTTTTGCACGGACCTATTTTACCCAAGGGTTTGCCTTTGGACATGATAGATTTCCATCTGAGATGCTATCTGTTGAGTGAATGTTTGCATTAAATATAGGGCTCATAGCCAGAAGATGACGGTCGGGCATCTGTCGTAGCAGGTTGCGACCTGCCACCAGTCCTTGAGCCTTCCGAACATAATCTCGATGCGGTTGCAGCGTTTATATTTCCGCTTGTCGTATTTGCTCGGTTCCCCGCGAGATTTCCAGGGTTTGACCCCTTTTTCTTACAAGGCGCGTCGCTAGGCTCAGGACTCATAGCCAGAACATGACGGTTGCGGCGAGGCAGATGGTTGAGAAGAAGACGGTCGGGCATCTATCGTAGCGGGTTGCGACCCGCCGCCAGTCCTTGAGCCTTCCGAACATGATCTCAATGCGATTGCGGCGTTTATATTTTCTCTTATCGTATTTGACCGGTTTTCCGCGAGATTTTCGTCCTGGAATGCAGGGCTTTATCCCTTTCTCTTCCAGGGCGTCCCTGAACCAGTCGGCGTCATACCCTCGATCTCCCAGCATCCATTGTGCTGCAGGAAGACTGTCCAACAGGGCAGCGGCACCAGTATAATCGCTGATCTGCCCCGCAGTCATGAAAAAGCTCAGCGGTCGTCCGTTCTGATCGGTGACCGCATGCAGTTTGGTGTTCATACCGCCTTTGGTGCGACCGATCAGGCGGCCTGGATCCCCTTTTTTAGCCGCAGGCTTGAAGCCGTGCGGTGCGCCTTGAGATACGTCGCATCAATCATAATCGTCTGAGGCTCGGCTTTCGCAGTAGACAGGCCATCCATCATCCGCATGAAAATGCCCATGTCGCCCTCAACGCGAGGTTTGCCGTGGCTCTTGGGAAAAAACGGCCGCAGACGTTCCATTTGTTCGTCCGTCAGCCAAAACAGGTCGCTCATCTTCAGTCTCCTCACAGAGCCTGAATCAAAATTCCCCATTCAAATCAATGGGTCCTGAGCCTAAGCCAGTCCGCGGCATACTCACGATCTCTCAGCAGCCATTGGGCAGGAAAAGACTGTTCAAAAGGGAAGCGGACGTCTGTTTTCCTCATTAACTGCGTAAAGCGTCGTATTCATGCCATCTTTGATGCGTCAAATTATCTGCTCGTCCGCCAGCCATCTTCCGATCACCATCCGTCATCTTGTGGTTATATGCCCTGAGACTAACGATTATATGCTTTCAAACGTGCAGAAACTATATTCCCGCAAAACTGAACGATAATCGTCAATGCAACAAGAATACTCACAACCCATAACATCATGGCAGTATTAAATCTTTGATATCCGTACCTGATCGCCAGATCTCCCAGCCCTCCAGCACCAACAACACCTGCCATGGCGGACGCACTGATCAGGCTAACCAGTGTCACGGTCAAACCAGAAACCAGACCAGGCAACGCTTCGGGAATGAGCACAGAGCGCACGATTTTTGCTCGTGTTGCACCCATTGCGCGAACGGCATCGATTAATTCTGGACTCACCTCTCTTAACGACACTTCTGCAATGCGCGCAAAATAAGGGATCGCTGTGATGGAAAGAGGCACGATTGCAGCAGCGGTACCAAGCGCGGTCCCCACCACGAAGCGCGTAAAAGGAATAAGGATCAAAAGCAGAATAATGAACGGGACTGCTCTTGTCAGATCGACAACAAATCCCAAAACCCTGCCGATAGACCGTATAGGCCATAGCCCACCGGGTCTTGTGATGGTTAAAAGAATAGCGAGAGGCAAACCAAAAAAAACAGCGATCACGGCAGATGCGAAAACCATTTCAAGGGTTGCCAGAGTTGCTTTGCAAAACAGTTCAAAGATCTGAAGACGCATACCCGATGACCTCCAGTTCTTCGACATTTTGCGAAAGCCATTGAATAGCATGCTCATGATTATGCGATAAAGTCAGAACAAGGGTGTCGTGACCTCCTGAAGACTTTCCACGAATATCAGCCTGTAGGATAGAAGCCGTAATACCGAAAGTCCGATAGAGATCAGTCAGTAGTGTTGACGATAGCTCATTCTGCATACTGCCTAAACGCAAAACCGGCATAGCGCCCGAAAACGCCTTCTCGGTCACGAATGAGCGCAGGCAGTCAGCGAGATGTACCTGATCGTCATTGATGAAGGATCTCGTTAACGCATGATGGGCCTGCCCTTTGGCAAGGGCCTCGGTTGAAATATCTTCAACAATGTGTCCCTGATCGAGCACGAGCACTCGGTGAGCAAGGTTTCGTATAACATCCATTTCATGGGTAATCAGAACGATCGTGACGCCTAACTCTTTATTTATTTCTTCAAGAAGAGCGAGAATGGAGGTGGTTGCCTCTGGGTCTAGCGCAGATGTTGCTTCATCACACAAAAGAATAGCCGGATTTCCTGCTAGAGCTCTCGCTATTCCTACTCTCTGCTTTTGCCCTCCGGAAAGCTGTGTCGGATATTTTGTCTCCTGTCCTTCAAGTCCGACCAGTTGTATCAGCTTCTCTATTCGATAGAGGCGTTCTTTTTTAGGAATCCCTAAAATCTCGAGTGCAAGAGAGATGTTGCCTGTGACCGTTCGGGACTGCAGAAGGTTGAAGCTCTGAAAGACAAGACCAATACGCTGCCGAAGGGCTAGAAGATCACGCTCTTTAAATCTGCTTAGATCCTTTCCTTCAATAAAAACGTGACCTGTATCAGGCGTTTCTGCACCATTCAAACAGCGCAAAAGTGTCGTTTTTCCCGCTCCGGAGCGCCCTATAATTCCAACAATTTCGCCTGCCTGAACGGAGAAACTGACTTTTCCCAGTGCAATACGCCCGTCAAACGCCTTGGAAAGGTTTTCAACTTTTAGCATCTCATGACTCTTTCAGGCCTACAGATTTTCTAAATATTCCATGTTTCAAAGCGTCAGATCAGCCCGCAGATAGTAAAAGCCTCCTTCTTCGGACAGCTGCTGACTGAGCGTATCATAAAGATTGTTATTATAATCTGCTGTGAAAGAAGGCACCCGGCTTGGATGGGCATTTCCGACGTTGTTGCCACCCAGCGCCAGATGAAGCTGCGGGAGGACCTGATAGCCAACTTCCAGATTGGTGACGAAACGCGGACGATTAATCTGATGATAGAAATCTGTCGTCGAGAAAGCGTTGCTGCCGGAGACAAATGTCAGATTGGATGTCGTATGACCATAGCGGATTTCATGAACGGCCACATTCCACTTTCCGCGACGCCAGATCCCACCAAAAATCAGCTTATTGGCCGGATTTTCCGTTGACATCAAACTGATCTGCTGAGCATTCAAAACAGGTGTCCCCTCCCCTGTTCGTGCAATATCTTTTACGTTCGTATGATTGAAATTGACTGCTGCGTCCCAGTCTACTTTTCCGTATTGGCCGAAATCTGAAGAATATCGTGCAGTAATATCAAGACCCGTTGTCCGGGTATTGGCGCCATTTGTGAAATAATTCGTACTAGGCTCAGGACCCATTGATTTGAATGGGGAATTTTGATTCAGGCTCTGTGAGGAGACTGAAGATGAGCGACCTGTTTTGGCTGACGGACGAACAAATGGAACGTCTGCGGCCGTTTTTTCCCAAGAGCCACGGCAAACCTCGCGTTGA
>NZ_JACSIQ010000150.1:0-634 GCF_018812105.1 Gluconobacter sp. P1D12_c | reverse complement strand
ATATCAATGCGGTGGATGATTCCGCAAAAGCATATATGCTTGACACTTACACGATATCTCACATGGGTAGAGGTGGGGGTAGCGTCTTAGAAGATGGGATGCTGTCAAAGGTTCTCGACATAGAGCGTCTACAAGACCCCGTAGAGCTTGATGAGCCTCCTATTGAGGTTCAGGATTCCGAATACTTCGAAGCTAATCAGGACGCCTTTCAGGAGCTTGCAGACTGGTATCTTTGAAGCTCMGCAGGACCGACGACAATGTAATTGTCATAGTCGGACACTATGACAAGTCAAATATTGATTTCTATCTGCTACAATAAGTTTCCAGTACCCCACAAACTGAGGGTCGGAGATTGTTATGKATATGGTAAAGAAGGAAAAATATAGAGAAATAGAGAGAGAAGTACAGAGGCTTGAAAATCTGTTCAATATAAAGGCTGTGCGATTGAAGGCACGTTATGAGACCAAGGCTATTCGTTATATGTTTGGGAATGGGGTCGAGGTTTATTGCGGTTGGGAAAAGCCTTACGATATCATGACTTGTTTGCATGACCATTATATTGACCATTCTTTTCCTGTGAAGGATGTGAAAAGTTATAGAGATTATTTGCGTTGTCTTCCTTCGCATTCTTCTT
>NZ_JACSIQ010000149.1:0-634 GCF_018812105.1 Gluconobacter sp. P1D12_c | reverse complement strand
CACATCAACCTTGTTCCCACTGTTGCGACGAAGAAGCTCATAAAAACCTATCCGAGAAGATGACTCACACCCATTCTCAGACGGTCCTGCATCAAAAATCTCTCCGCGTGATTCCTTCGCTTCCTTAACCTCTGGAACGTATTCTAAACCACCAGCAGGAAGCCTGAAGCGTCGCCTGTCTTCCTGTTCCGAACGACACGCAAAACGCAGATTCTCATCAGCAGAATAATCCCGAGCTATAAGCCCAAGGTGCTTGCAGTCAGCAGATATCAGCCAGCAGATATCATCAACAGACCACCCCAGATGGAACACATGCCCAAGCCATGAACGAGGATAATACCCCCCATCATATGACTGAGCTTTGATGACCCTTTGGGCCTCTAATTTCGTATATGAACGACCTACGGATTCCATCCGAGACCACCAGTCTTGGCGGTCTTGTGTTGAACCATCGCCATCAGTTGTGTTATAATACTGATGTGGGTCGGGTTGTGACGTTCCTGCGTCATGAGCCTTCTCCTAACCTATCGGGCTTCTTCGATGTAATCCGCCAAGATATCCATCGATTTAACCTCGACTCACATTCTACCATAAAAATCAGATTATCAAGAACCATCCCACACAGATGGCCTAC
>NZ_JACSIQ010000148.1:0-634 GCF_018812105.1 Gluconobacter sp. P1D12_c | reverse complement strand
CATGTACCGCAGATACTTCCCCTTATTCGGGAGAATGTTATCAATCCAATAGGTCAGCTCATTCCTCAACTGGCGACGCTCAGCAACAGCAACAGCAGGAATGAACATGATATGCCTAAACTGTTCATCCATCTGCTTAGCTAATCCAGACAGCAAACCCACCTTGAAAAAGGTGCCATCCTGCTTCTTACGCCTAGACGGAATCCCCAGMCCTTCAAGCCTGTCAGCAATGCGATCAGATTGAAGCCTTATGGCCTCATCCCTGCCAATGCGTTCAAGATGTTTAAACACATCAACCTTGTTCCCACTGTTGCGACKAAGAAGCTCATAAAAACCTATCCGAGAAGATGACTCACACCCATTCTCAGACGGTCCTGCATCAAAAATCTCTCCGCGTGATTCCTTCGCTTCCTTAACCTCTGGAACGTATTCTAAACCACCAGCAGGAAGCCTGAAGCGTCGCCTGTCTTCCTGTTCCGAACGACACGCAAAACGCAGATTCTCATCAGCAGAATAATCCCGAGCTATAAGCCCAAGGTGCTTGCAGTCAGCAGATATCAGCCAGCAGATATCATCAACAGACCACCCCAGATGGAACACATGCCCAAGCCATGAACGAGGATAATACCCCCCA
>NZ_JACSIQ010000147.1:0-636 GCF_018812105.1 Gluconobacter sp. P1D12_c | reverse complement strand
AGGCGGGCGCCCGCCATTTGATCCGGTGCTGATGTTCAAGATCCTGGTGATCCAGACGTTGAACAATTTGTCTGATGAGCGGACGGAATATCTGATCAACGATCGCCTGTCGTTCATGCGCTTCCTTGGGCTGGGGCTTTCAGATCGTGTTCCTGATGCCAAAACACTCTGGCTGTTCCGTGAGCGCCTGACGCAGGTGGGAGCGATCGAGGGTCTGTTCAACCGTTTTGACGCGACCCTGCGGCACGCCGGCTATCTGCCGATGTCGGGCCAGATCCTGGATGCAACGCTGGTGGCGGCTCCAAAGCAGCGCAACACGAACGCCGAGAAAGCCGATCTCCGGGCAGGCCGTATTCCCGAAGACTGGCAGGACAAGCCGTCAAAGCTGTCGCACAAGGATCGCCATGCGCGCTGGACGCTGAAGTTCACGAAAGCGAAGCGGCAGGACGATGGAACCATGCCGTCGAGTGATCTCGCTATCCCATTCTTTGGCTACAAACCCCACGTCTCCATCGACCGGAAGTATCGGTTCATCCGCAAATGGAAGACAACAGATGCCGCCGCCAGTGATGGCGCGCGATTGAGAGAGGGGCTTCTGGATAAAGCCAATACCGCCTCAAGCGTCTGGGCCGATAC
>NZ_JACSIQ010000146.1:0-637 GCF_018812105.1 Gluconobacter sp. P1D12_c | reverse complement strand
ATCAGGCTTATCGAGCGTCAGGTTTAAACCTGCTGGTGGCAGCGGTTATCCTATGGAATACGCGCTATCTTCAGTCTGCCATCGCAACGCTCGGCATTTCCGATGACCTGGCGCGGCATATTGCACCCCTCGGCTGGGAGCATATCTCTCTGACAGGGGACTATCGCTGGAATGTCGATGAGCAGCCCGAAGCGGGCGCGTTACGTCCGCTTCGGGTGCCTGCATCCCTGCTTGTCGCTTGMACCCCAATGCTGGCGGKTCTGTAGGTGTTCACCCTAAGCGTACGTAAAATACACTTTCGTGTCGTGACCCCAAATACGCCTCCTGGTCAGCGTTCCGGTTCTCGAACGCGCCAGGTGAGGACGTGACCAGGTATTCGATGCACTGGACGGCGTTCTTGCGGATCTTCTCAGGTAGCGCCTTCTCGAACGCGATCATGCCCTGTTTGACGTTCTGCGGCCCGATCAGGTCATTGTCTGGCGTTCTCGTGGCGTCAGCGTTTGGCGTATCCTGCTCTCGGTAGGCGTGCTTCATGGACGCCCTGACGGACTTGGGCGATTTGAGTTTCTGAACCCGAAGAATGGCGAATTTTGACATGGTGTTTCAGCCCCCTTTTTTCAAAAGGTGGACTTACTAC
>NZ_JACSIQ010000145.1:0-637 GCF_018812105.1 Gluconobacter sp. P1D12_c | reverse complement strand
GATGGCGATGGTTCAACACAAGACCGCCAAGACTGGTGGTCTCGGATGGAATCCGTAGGTCGTTCATATACGAAATTAGAGGCCCAAAGGGTCATCAAAGCTCAGTCATATGATGGGGGGTATTATCCTCGTTCATGGCTTGGGCATGTGTTCCATCTGGGGTGGTCTGTTGATGATATCTGCTGGCTGATATCTGCTGACTGCAAGCACCTTGGGCTTATAGCTCGGGATTATTCTGCTGATGAGAATCTGCGTTTTGCGTGTCGTTCGGAACAGGAAGACAGGCGACGCTTCAGGCTTCCTGCTGGTGGTTTAGAATACGTTCCAGAGGTTAAGGAAGCGAAGGAATCACGCGGAGAGATTTTTGATGCAGGACCGTCTGAGAATGGGTGTGAGTCATCTTCTCGGATAGGTTTTTATGAGCTTCTTCGTCGCAACAGTGGGAACAAGGTTGATGTGTTTAAACATCTTGAACGCATTGGCAGGGATGAGGCCATAAGGCTTCAATCTGATCGCATTGCTGACAGGCTTGAAGGTCTGGGGATTCCGTCTAGGCGTAAGAAGCAGGATGGCACCTTTTTCAAGGTGGGTTTGCTGTCTGGATTAGCTAAGCAGATGGATGAACAGTTTAGGCATA
>NZ_JACSIQ010000144.1:0-639 GCF_018812105.1 Gluconobacter sp. P1D12_c | reverse complement strand
AGCTTCTAAATCCTGACCAAAAACGAGAACCGGCTTGCCTGGATTTTCAACATGCAAACAGGCATCCGGATTTCTCCGGGTAGCCTCATCTATAGTCTCTTTAATATTCCACTTCTTAGACTTCGTTGCCTTGTCGGAAGGCTTTACAAGCACTTTACGACTCAGCATCTCAAAATGTGCGAATTGATAACTCATGACAAC
Organism: Gluconobacter sp. P1D12_c; assembly: GCF_018812105.1. NCBI lineage: Bacteria > Pseudomonadati > Pseudomonadota > Alphaproteobacteria > Acetobacterales > Acetobacteraceae > Gluconobacter > Gluconobacter sp. P1D12_c. The sequence goes on along the minus strand of NZ_JACSIQ010000144.1, from coordinate 438 downwards.
GATCCAAAAAATTTCTCGCAAATCGTTGAGAGTCTTCTTTTAAAATCATCAGACGTACAATTTTCCAAATCTAAATTATCGATACTCGAATACAAACCATCCTTGTCACATTCTTCTAAATCTTTAACCCAAAGGCGTATCTCATCTTTATTGTCATTAACAAAAACACACTCGTAAAAAAAATAATCCTCGTCATAGTTCAAATATTCGTTGAATCTTAAAAAACCATATCCCCTGCTTTCTATGTAATCCAAAAACAAAGAAGAATGCKAAGGAAGACAACGCAAATAATCTCTATAACTTTTCACATCCTTCACAGGAAAAKAATGGTCAATATAATGGTCATGCAAACAAGTCATGATATCGTMAGGCTTTTCCCAACCGCAATAAACCTCGACCCCATTCCCAAACATATAACGAATAGCCTTGGTCTCATAA
>NZ_JACSIQ010000143.1:0-639 GCF_018812105.1 Gluconobacter sp. P1D12_c | reverse complement strand
CTTCAAATAGGGGTCACGACACGAAAGTGTACTTTACGTACGCTTAGAGTGAACCCAACAAGAACGTTGAGGCTGTTCTGCTGAGAGTTCGATAGACAGTTGGCCGAGAAATAGAAAACAGTTCTGAAAGATCGCTGATGGAGTAATCGCCGGTATCATACATCCGGCGAAGCTCTTTTTGCTGACGTTCAGAAAGCTTGGGTTTCTTTCCGCGTAGTTTACCTTTGTCGCGTGCAACGGCCATCCCTTCACGAGTACGCATCCGGATCAGATCGGCTTCAAACTCCGCGAAAGTCGCAAGGATGTTGAAGAACAACTTGCCCATTGGATCAGACGGATCGTGAATACTGTTCCCAAGTTGAAGCTTCACGCCACGGGATGCCAGGCTGTCGCCAATAAGCCGTGCATCAGGGACAGAGCGGGCCAGTCGATCAAGCTTTGGTACGACCAAAGTATCGCCACTACGAACAGCCGCCAGTGCCTGGTCAAGGCCGGCCCTTTCCCGGTTCGTGCCGGTGAAGCCCTTGTCGGTGTAAATACGATCGGCAGAAACACCGAGTTTGAGCAGTTCCTGATGCTGGGCCGCGAGCGATCGGCAGAAACACCGAGTTTGAGCAGTTCCTGATGCTGGGCCGCGAG
>NZ_JACSIQ010000142.1:0-640 GCF_018812105.1 Gluconobacter sp. P1D12_c | reverse complement strand
GACCATCCGGAGACAACCGCCTGTTTCTCAATGGTATGCTGCATGTTCTGCGCACAGGCTGTCCGTGGCGGGACATGCATGAGCGCTACGGCAAATGGAACTCGGTCTATGTCCGGTTCCGGCGTTGGGCTGAGCAGGGGGTGTGGGATGCTCTGCTGCAAACCCTGATAGACCTCGACCTGACCGATAACTGGCAGCATATGGTCGACAGTACCGTAGTCCGTGCCCATTCACAGGCTACGGGCGCAAAAGGGGGGCTCATTCGGAGGCTTTTGGTCGATCACGCGGCGGCTTTACGAGCAAGATCCATGTCCGATGTGACAATCAGGGATGCCCTCTTGGCTTTGTCCTTACCGGAGGCCAGGTCTCGGACTACAAAGCCACAGACGCCCTGATGAAGCTGTCTGTCCCGCCCCCCAAAGCCATGCTGGCTGATCGGGGCTATGACAGTGACAGCTTCCGCCAGGATCTGCTGATCCACGGGATCCTGCCGGTTATTCCATCACGCAAARGCCGCARCGCTCCACAGAAAACAGACTGGCGGCGTTACAGAGACCGCAATCGCATTGAGCGGATGTTCAACAGGCTCAAGCAGATGCGCCGTATTGCAACCCGATACGACAAAACCGCCTTATCATTC
>NZ_JACSIQ010000141.1:0-641 GCF_018812105.1 Gluconobacter sp. P1D12_c | reverse complement strand
TCGGATCATGTTTTCGGGCTGATGCCCTTCTTTGGTTATCGATTTGCGCCCAGGATACGGGATCTGAAAGAGCGGAAACTTCACCTGTTTCCAGATCAAAGCCCCGGTGATCTCCTGAGTGGAATGGCCGGTGACCCGATCAATACCGATCATGTTGCGGCCCACTGGGACGACCTGCTGCGTCTGGTCACATCCATTCGGAGTGGAACCGTGACGGCCTCGGCCATGCTGCGGAAGCTCGGATCTTATCCCCGTCAGAATGGTCTGGCTGTGGCCTTGCGTGAAGTTGGCCGGATCGAGCGGTCGGTTTTCATGCTCGACTGGATACAGGATCTGGATTTGCGCAGGCGAACCCAGGCAGGGCTCAACAAGGGAGAAGCCCGGAATGCGCTGGCTCGGGCGCTCTTCTTCAACCAGCTTGGTGAACTGCGGGATCGGCGTTTTGAAAATCAGGCTTATCGAGCGTCAGGTTTAAACCTGCTGGTGGCAGCGGTTATCCTATGGAATACGCGCTATCTTCAGTCTGCCATCGCAACGCTCGGCATTTCCGATGACCTGGCGCGGCATATTGCACCCCTCGGCTGGGAGCATATCTCTCTGACAGGGGACTATCGCTGGAATGTCGATGAGCAGCCCGAAGC
>NZ_JACSIQ010000015.1:0-30106 GCF_018812105.1 Gluconobacter sp. P1D12_c | reverse complement strand
TTTTCTGATCTTCGACAGTCTGGCGCTTGCGCCATTTCGCAACGGTTTTCGGGTTGATCCCGAACTCCTCGCTCAGCGCCGCGAGCGAAGCCTGCGATCGCTGTAGGGCTGCTCGCACGGCGTGCGTGGTCGTGGCGCTGCCATGACGTCTCTGTCCCATAAGGCTTCCTTCCACTCTCGTGAAAATACCACACCATCAAAACACGGGACTAAACACTTAAAATCAGCGGTTTTCTGCCGAAAAATCTATGTCCATTTTTTCGTATTATCGGACATAGGGTCGGACCTATGAAATCGTCCCTGCAAAACCCCGGGAGGGGAATTTTACCCCCGCACAGGCCTGTAATTCCTTATCGGTTTCGCGGCAGCTAGGGGGGAAGCGGACCTGCTGCTTACGCCTACATTCTGGCCATTTAACCGGGATGCGTGACTTTCCGAAAGCGGACATAGTTTGGGATCTGTGCTCTTCACATCCTCGGCCTTGAACTCACGGCTGAACTGCCATCTGACCCTGCAACACCTCTTACCTTAAGTACGGTCGGCACTGATCGTTGACGCATCTGGGAATGATACGAGGATGCGGCACGCCCTCATCGCGCGCCTCGACTGGATCACGAAGATGCCGTCCAGTTTCCGCCAGCCGGCGCTGAGAGGCACCATCTCAGGTGTCCAGAGCCCTTAACTTGAGTGGGGAAGATCGACGCAGGCAGCCATTGCCTCCTGCGTCGGCTCGTCAGATTGGTATGGCGCAGCCCTTCTTCATCTAAGTAACTGGTCACGTAACACCCGACGATCAGCGACAGCGCCCCGTTGTCCCCACGACGTCCTTGAGATCTAACCGTTTAAACGGGCCGTGTGCCGCGTCACATACCGTTAATCTCAACGTTTCTCTGATAAGAGTGCTCACTATCAAGGCGCGCCCGTCGCACTTTGAGGGAATTAAGCTCTTTCCTAACAATGTGGCCATACCTATGTGGGTCTGTATCAACTATCTGCGTTATGATGGCCAACTCACTCCGCATATCCTCTAGGACATCCAGGTTATTGCCGATATCATCTAATGATAGCGGTATAACGTTGATGTTCTGAAGCGTGGATTTTACCGCTGATAGTCGCCTCATAACACCATCCGCTTCGTCAGGCTTCGCCAGCTTCATCAGAAGATTTTGGCCGTTTTGTTTGATTTCGTCCGCCGCGGAAAACGATATCTTCCAGCTCTTCTCAGCTCGTTCTATTGTATGAGTGGCGACATGCTTGAGCCATATCTTCTCCTGATCGGGATTTACAACTGCGAACACGACAGGAACTCTATGATCTATCCAATATTCTCGGTGCTGCTCATCAAAATATCGAATAAACTCGTCTTTGTTATCCTCGGCTCTCGTCGTTTTAATCTGAACCGCCACATATGCTCCAGTGGCAGCCCGCTGGCTGTCCACTAGCTCGATAGTGGCATCAATGCCAACGTCCGGTCCGGTATTTAGTCGACAAATATGACCCAGGTCACGTGTTATCCGAAGGCCGAAATAATGGATGCCGATCTGGTCCGTTGTGTTGTTCGCGGTGAATTGCATCTTCTGGCCACTTTCGTATTTTCTGCGGCATGGTAGCAGATCGTTTCTTTTTAGTGCCTGAACCACAAAGGTCCTGCCCGCAATCGCGAGCGCTATCGCCGCGACCAGAAAAAACAGTCTTGGCCCACTCCCGACACGCTCCGTAAAGCCCGAAAGCTAACCTTACATTAAGAACATCGAGACAGGCCACGCAACCACGCTCGCCATCACGACCGGCCCGAGATAGGCGACCAGAACCGAAACTCCGGCTCCGGCCCCAATCCGCCGCCAATCGCGCCCGCGCTTCAACCCCATGAACCCGGACCTGCCAACCCGTGTCCTGCGATTGCACATAGGTGGTTATGGATCGCTAGGAAAACCAGCGCCTTGGGAGGATAACCGGCCCCCGTCATTCTTGGATCCGCCGTCACAGCGATCACGGCAAGCTCACGCAACTGATTAAGCACGTGCGCAGGTTCAAGATCCTGCGAACGGTGCATGCGATTGTCAAGAGTTTCGATGTCATACACGCCCCGAAGAAGGGACAGGCCAGATCCTGGCAATAGGAACGACGGAATATGAAAAAAGGAAGTCTGATCGAAAGGCAGTTCGGGGTCTATGATATTCTGAAAATCGTTAGGATGATACTCATCCTAACGGTAGTCTAGATTTGCAACAGTGCCAAACTATCATTAATCACAGGAACGAGGGTGATAGCATCTTGTTCGCCCAAAGTCTTAACGAGGCAACAAGCAGGTATTACTAGAATAGTAAAATCACAATAGCCAATGTTTGTTAAGGTCAAATTTTCTTGAAATATCATCCTAAAAAAGCGTCTCCCAATGGAAAAAATAGTATTCCCTCTGGTCGAGAAGAGATATCTGATCATTTAGAGGGAGTAATTAGAAAGCAAATACAATTATTTTCGTTCAAAAACGTCTTTTCGTGGACGGAGAGATTTTTTAAAATTCTATCATGGTTAATTTACACATCTTTAATGAAAAAGATTTTCGATGTAACAAAAATAAATATTTTTCATTACCTATACATTATCTCGTGTGGATTCCTTCTGTTATTGACCTGGTCAGCCGTCACCAATATAATAGATAATTTAGCAAAAAACAAAAAAGGAATTAAAATAATATTTACTGAAATGGTGGTATGGGCGATGATTGCATCAAGCATAATTCCATATAGCGAGAAAATAAATAGCTATATCGATATTATTATAACGGCTTTTAAAAATTCTAAATAGTAGGTGGTTATTTGAAAATTACTTAGGTTTAGCGCGTATCCTGCGATGCCCTGCCGCAAAGTTTATCACTCCGTTCGAAATCGCTGCCGATATTTGCGTGACGTATGGCGAATGAGCGATTTTAAGGGGCGGCATTTCGGAGTGAGATGGTATTGCCGCTACAGGATCAGCTACCCGGATTTCGAAACCATGCTGGCCGATCGCGGCGTCGGCGTCGATCACTCTACGGTCTACAGCTGGGCGCAGTGATATGCGCCCAAGATCGAAAAGCGCCTTCGCTTGTACTGGAAACGCCCTCATGCCAGACATCCAAACAGTTATGATGGGTGCTCAAAAGCCGACATCGTGAGGCGCGCTGCAATAGACCACTTTTGGGACAAACACGACTGTCGGCTTCGGAGCGCGACAACGTTGCGTTAGAACGTGCTGACTTTCTTTCGCGCGAGCTTAGCTGCCGTTCACACCATCAGATCTAACCATTGGATAGCTGCACACATTCATATCCAGCTACAGGCTCAACCGACCGCAATTAGGCTTAGGAGATCAATCCCGATTGATCCATATGCAGAAATTGATGCAGTCAACACTTGAGTTTATTCATGTTAGGAGTGTGCTGTTTATTTTGGGTGTGTAACATGCAAATTGAAGATGGTTCGATCCGCCTAAGCGCTACCGATTTGGTGGGATATCTCAACTGTCGGCACTTAACCCAATTGGAGTACGCGGTAGCGTGCGGTGAACTTGCGCGCCCAAAATTCTTCGATCCAGCTCTCGAATCTCTCTGGGAGCGCGGGAAGCAGCACGAATTGGCTTATGTGGACCATCTGCGCGCCCAAGATCTTTCCTGCGTTGTGATTGAGGGGGTGGACGTCAGCGAAGAAGCCGTTGCTCAAACCATCGCCGCCATGCGAGCGGGCGTTGACGTGATCGTTCAGGGCGCGCTGCGAGGTGGATCGTGGGCTGGCCGTACCGACATTCTACAGCGCGTCGATACGCCAAGCGACCTCGGCGATTGGTCCTATGAAGCCACCGACACCAAGCTCGCCCGGGAAACGAAAGGCGGCACCGTTCTTCAGCTATGCCTCTACTCCGAGCTCATCGGCAAAGTGCAAGGCACAATGCCGGTTTTCGCCAGCGTCATCCCGCCCTGGACCGACTTTGAGCACGAGCGGTATCGGCTTGCCGACTTCACCGCTTATCATCGCCAGGTGAAGCTGGGATTGCTTGGAGCGATCGGAACAGACAGGCCCGGACAGACCTACCCGGAGCCTACGTCAAACTGTGATATCTGCAATTGGAGCACCCGCTGCAACAAGCAACGCCGGGATGACGATCACCTTTGCCTCGTGGCCAGCATCTCCTCGATGCAGATCGCAGAGCTCAAGGATCACGGCGTCACGACGGCAACGGCGCTCGCGGAACTGCCGCTGCCCCTGCAATGGAAGCCGGAGCGTGGCTCGAAAGAATCTCTGACCCGCATCCGCGAGCAGGCTAGGATTCAGCTTGAAACCAAAGCAAGTGGCGAACTGCGATACGAACTGCTGGCGCCGGTGGCAGGTTTCGGCCTCAATTGCCTACCTGAGCCTTGCGAAGGCGATGTCTTTCTCGACTTCGAGGGGGATTCCTTTGTTGGCCAGCATGGGTTGGAATATCTCCTGGGCTTCCAATTCCACGAAAAGGGTGAGCCGCAATACTGCAGGCTTTGGGCACTTGACCGTGCCGGCGAGAAGGCAGCCTTCGAGACATTCATCGATTTCGTGCTCGAGCGTAAGAAAATCTACCCGCAGCTCCATGTGTACCACTACGGCGGATACGAGCCGGGCGCGCTGAAACGGTTGATGGGGCGGTATGGCACGCGCGAAGACGAACTGGATTCGCTGCTGCGTGGTCTTGTGTTTGTCGATTTGCTGAGCGTCGTACGCCATTCGCTGCGCGCGGGCGTGGAAAGCTATTCCATCAAGAAGCTAGAGCCGCTTTATGGCTATGTTCGAGACGCCAGCCTTCCCGATGCCAACCTGGCGCTAAACCGCCTGCAGATAAGCCTCGAACTAAACGACGCGATGGGAATTCTGCCGGAGGATAAGCAAACCGTCGAAGCCTACAATCGCGACGACTGTGTCTCGACCGAGGCTCTGCGCGATTGGCTGGAGGCCGAACGCTCCAAGCTTATCGGTCGGGGCGTCGATGTGATGAGACCGGAGCCATGTGAGAGTGGGCCCAGCAAAGGCCTTTCCGAATGGCTCGAGCGGATCACGCCGCTAATTGAGCAACTGACGGCAGACGTCCCTGTCGATCCGGAAGAGCGCAGCGCAGAGCAACATGCGCGTTGGCTTCTTGCCAATCTTCTCGAGTGGCATCGCCGTGAGGAAAAGGCGACTTGGTGGGAATATTTCCGTCTCAGCGACCTCTCCTCCGACGAGCTCATTGACGAGCGCGCCGGCCTCGCAGGTCTCACCTTCCTGAAAACGGTAGGCGGCACAGCCAAGTGCCCGATCGACCGCTACAGCTTCCCGGTTCAGGAAGCCGATATCCGCGCAGGTAAGGGGCTGAGAGCGCAGGGCGGCCAGACTTTGGGCACCGTTGAGGATATCTCAAGGGAACAGCGCACCATCGACATTAAGAAGGCCTCGACAATGGCCGACGAACATCCTGCCGCCGTCTTTGTGCATGAGCATGTGCCGTCCAAACCAATGCAGGAATCGCTGGTCAGATTGGCAACCCATGTTTGCGAGCATGGCATGACCGAAGGAGAAGCGTACCAAGCAGCGCGCGACATGCTGATGCGCGTCGCGCCGAGTATTGCAGACGGCAGCGCCGTTCGGCTCGACGGTGAAAAGCCCCTCGATGCGGGCGTGCGCATAGGCCCGCTCATCGCAGCAGGCGTGTTGCCTATTCAGGGGCCTCCTGGCACGGGCAAGACCCACATGGGTGGGCACATGATTTGCGAGCTTGTCCGGCAGGGCAAGAAAGTGGGGATCGTGGCCAATGGTCATGAGGTGATCCGTAACCTCTTGAATAAGGTCATAGAGATCGCCGAGGAGACCGATACTCCCCTGATCTGCATTCAAAAGCCGAAAGGCGGGTCCAAGGAGGACGCTACTGACCGGCTGCTGTTCGCGAAGAAGAGTAATGCGGAGATCTTCGCTGCGCTCAACGCGGATTGCAGCGTTGCAGGAGGAACTGCCTGGCTGTGGTCGACGGAGGATGCATTCGACAGTCTCGACGTTCTCTTTGTCGATGAGGCGGCACAGATGTCTCTGGCGAATGTGCTGGCCGTTTCACAGGCGGCAAAAACCTTGGTTCTGCTCGGAGATCCGCAGCAGCTCGACCAACCCATGCAAGGCAGCCATCCCGATGGCACCGGCTGCTCTGCGCTCGACCATCTGCTTTCGGGCAAGCAAACCATCGCATCCGACGAAGGTCTATTTCTCGACGTCACCTGGCGACTTCATCCGGATATCTGCGCGTTCACATCCGAGCTGTTTTACGAGGGCAAGCTTGGAGCGCAGGCAGACGCGGCCGGGCAGCGGGTGAACGCCAAGGGAATCGCCAATGGCACGGGTCTGAGGTTCCTTCCCGTTGAGCATTCCGGCAATCAGAATTGCTCGACCGAAGAATCTGACGTTATCGCAGAATTGGTCTCCGACATACTGGCACAGGGTGCGACCTGGATCGATCGTGAGGGGTACGAAAGGCCGCTCGGAATCGCAGACATACTCATCATCGCTCCGTACAATGCTCAGGTGTTCGAGATCCAACGTCGGCTACCTCAGGCGCGAATTGGAACTGTCGATAAGTTCCAAGGCCAAGAGGCGCCGATCTCGATCTATTCGCTCGCCAGCTCCTCACATGCCGATGCGCCGCGCGGGATGGAATTTCTGTACAGCCTGAACAGATTGAATGTTGCGACCTCACGCGCAAAATGCGTCACAATCCTTGTCGGGTCTCCGCAAGTTTTCCAGGCCGAATGCCGCACGCCTCGTCAGATGCAGCTCGCAAACGCATTTTGCCGATATATTGAGCTGAGCTCGCAACAATAACGGTCAGACGCTTTGACGCTCTTAGGCCGAGAATCGGTCAATGACAGATCATTAATCGGGCAGCTGGACCCACTGATCCGCGTCGCCTTCTCCTTCCAAGTCAGGTATGGAGCTTATCGAGACGACGACAGAAAATGCGATGGCCTGGATTATTGGGGGCATCCTGTTTGAAGTTCTCTGCGTAGGCGTCGATGTCCTGGATGAGTCCGAGTAGCATGTGGGCCGTAAAGGGCTGACCTGCCGATGTCTCGTAATGGGCGATGCAATTGGCGATGATCGACGTAGCATAGGTCTGTTTGATGGCGGCCTTTTGAGCCACGTCCAGCACACACTCTCCCGCTCTATCGTAAAGCGCTGTCGCGCGTGTGATGGCGTCGAAGTAGGTGGACAGGGTCCGGCTGTCGGGGCGCGTCGCATAGTCGGGCGGAACGGGTATCTCCAGCTTGGAAATGATGTAGCCCAACTTGTATTCAAGGTACTGGCGTACCAGCGGAGCGCCTATATCAACGCTTCCTTGACTGAGGAGATCGATGGCACGAGTTTTCAGACGATCGGCACCGTTGGCGCTAGTTTGGACCGCACCGGTTGGTGGCATGCCCTGTAGTTTCTGGTGATGCCATTCCTTTGTGCCACCGAGCCGATCGAAATATTTTTCCAGCACGCTGTCGTGGCTCAAGAGAATGAATTGAATGCCGTCGGCGTGGGCTCCGAACCGTAGATCGCGAAGCAACACGTCCATCAAGTTGTATTGGTGCCCGCCGTCGAAACTGGAGGTAATGTCGTCAAGCACCATAAACCGTGGTGCCCGCGAATGTTTGACCGCTGCGGAAAGGAAGATCGAAGCAGCAACGGCGTTGCGATAGCTTTCCGAGAGCACCGCGCGGGCGTTGATGTTCGTCTCGCCGTGGAAATCCGACAAGGTGAGGTCGATGTTTTCGCTCTTCTCGGCCCGAGAAAGGTGCGGTTTGAGGTTCGGTCCGCCGCGCATGATTCTCGGGAACAGCGCTTTATACGAATTTTCGATGTCTTTGAGACGCTCACCGGACAGCTTTGTCTCCGCATCAGCGAACGCCTTGTCGGCGGCCTTGATGAATTTCACCCAAAGATCGATTTTCGCCAGCGAATGTTGAGCATCGACCAATTTGACACTGACTTGGTCGAGCGTGACGAGTTCTTCCCGGAAGGTTTTGGCATTCTCGATGGCGCGAGCCGCTGCCGCGACTGAAGGCGGCAAACTCAATTCAAGCGCATGAATCTCGCTTTCGAGCGTAGAAACCTTTTCGTCCCGCAACGCGGTCAGGATCTCGACACGCGCTCTCACCTGCATGATATCGGCGGTTTTCACGCTGCCTGATTTCGCGGCGTTTATAAGTCCGGTAACAATATGCTCTTCGATTGGGACCGAGAGAGCGGCGGCACTTTCGAGTATGCTCAACAATTCGAGCGCTGTGCAACCAAGGCAGAATTTCGCTAATTCGGCTTCCAACTCCTTTACGGCGTCGTAGGCGGCGATTTTTTCGTCGACCTTGACCTTTAGCGACTGATCCTGCGGCAGATCGCAGACAGGGCAAGTGTCCTCGTGAGGCCATGCGGGAGTGCCGAGCACTTTGGAGGCGCCTTTTAGCAACGACAACAAGTCAGCATGTCCAACCTTGTCCAGCGCTTCGTCGCGCTCTTTGGCGGCAGCTTCCAGTGCGTTAAGCTGGATGGCGTGTTCCTCAGAGAACGAGAGCTCCCGGATGACGGCACGGTCCATCTGCATTTTTTGCAGCTTCAACCGATTGGTGCTGTCGGAGCTGTCCTCTAGGGCGGTGACCGCCGCCTTGTAATCGAAGTCCGCGACCGTCTTTCCTGTCATCACCTCTTTTAACGAGCCGATGTCGGTGAGTGCCTTGGTTACGGTGGCTTCAAGCGCGGACCGCTCATCTAGTTTGTCGATTGTTTGCCCGGTGAGCGCTTCGTAGGCCTCAATGATCTTGCGCTTCGCCTCGGCAACGCCGGACTTATGGGTCTCGATGGTGACGTTCAGCACCTTGATGCCAAGGTCGTTGCGGAGAGTGGCCGTATTATTAGCCCCTTCGATCGCCTGTCGCAGATTGGAGTACTGGCTAAGACCGATAAGCGCCGAAAACGAACGACCACGAAGCAAGGCAGTGTTTTCGATAAACCCGGCGAAGGTCTTGTAGTCCACTAGGACGAAATCTTCCTGCAGCGCTTGCAACAGGTGTTCGGGGTTTGCATGCCCCGAGGGGGAGGTGACGGTGCGGGTGCCGCTCGCATCGCGCGTCACCAAAACGGTTACGTCAGCTGAGCCATCATCTGGTCGCAGCTTCAGCTCGATCGTCGCTTTCTTGCCGGGATGGAAACGGTTGAGAACGTATCTTTCGCCTTGCTCGACGCCCTGCAGAGCGGTTAGCCGTGGAATCTCGCCATGAATTACGAACTGCAATGCCTCGAAGAGTGAAGTTTTACCCACGCCGTTGTTTGCGTAGACCGAGTTTACGCAGTCCGGTTTAAATTTCAGAATAAGTGGATCACCGCTGTTGTTGATGCCACGAAATCCCTCAACGGCCATCTGAACGAGGAAGTACCGGCTCATTCGGCCTCCTCCTTGGTCGGAAGCGCATCAAGTGCCTTCTTCACTTCCTTGTTGAAAAGCGTTCTGGCGTCGCGATCGGCACCATGTTTTATGAGAATGGCTATATTATCGAACAGGATTTTTGCGCAGTCCGCATCGATCCCTTCGCACGCAGCTTTGAACGCCTCAAGGTTCTCTTCAAACGATTTTTGTGCGTCAAACATAGTGTCTCCCCGTCGTGAAGCTATCATCCAATCCGACCTCAGGAAATCGTAAAAACGTGCGAGGTAGGCACCATTTTGAACAGATTATGACAGTCTTCACCCAATACGGAGCGGTCGTGCAATCTTAGGCATGCGCTGGCCAGCGGCTCGGCTCAAATTTTCGCTTTTGGCGATCACCCTAAGGGTAGCGCTGCGTGATGGAATTCTCGGAAAGCCTCAACAACCTCAGGATTGACGAAGGTAGTCATCGTCTGACCATCCTACGGGCGGGGCAGGACGCCGGCCGGTAACTGGCGATGCCAAAAGCGAGCTGCTTTGAACGAGACGACCAGCGCTCCGAAAGTGGGATAGACATGATCGGTGTGTGCTTCGTCGATGGTGACAAGAAGCCCGCTGATCTCGCAGGGTACGCGACCGTGTTCATCGCCATGCCTGACAAAAAACCGCCGCCTAGCGGCGTGCAAATCATCCATTACCATCGTACGGCATGCATCGGCAAATTCTGATGCTCGGGTTTGGGCGTGCCCTTCACGGCCCACAGAAAACTGAAGTCCGTCTCACTGCCATCGGTTCGCACCACCCAAAAGCCTTTGGTGGCGCCTCCAGTGCCCCAATTCATTCGCACATTAAAATAATCTACGCCGCAGCCGATCTTTGACTCTTCGTCGCGGTGAGCGGCATCGTAGCGAACAAGGAGCGCCAGCAGGTCGTCGTGGTCCTGCGCGTCGTCGATCGGCGTGCGGAGCGGATGGCGGTCACGGATTGCGCGGAAGTGATCCTCCGCCCCCTTCTGAGTTTTCCATTAGCGACTGTTTGACAGTCGCACGCGCTTCAGCGATCCGGAGGATGGAAACATTCCGTAAGCGGCAAAGAAGGGTCGATAGCTGTCATGAGCGTGAAGGCTGCGAATGGCAGCATTCAATCATTTCTTCCCGATAACCGACATTCCGCTTTCCCCTCCAAAGCGACATTTTTTGAATACCACCTGCCCTAAAACGCGCGCCCGGAATCTGTATGCATTTTCGCGCCAACGCCTAGCAAATGTCAGACTGTCTCGCTCAAAGATTGCACATCCTTCCCCCGACAAATCTTTGCTCTCGTAGCGCAAGCCTCACAGCCACCCGACCTCCCGGCATATCCCCAGAAGATGCGCGAGCTTTTGATTGAGCACGGCGCCCAGAACAATGACACCTTCCAGAATATGGGCCGCCTCACTCTCGGCTTTCAGACCATCGAGCCTGCTGCGGAGCAGATAATGCTCGAGCTCCACCAGTCGCACGACCTCATGCAACCCTGCGTGCAACTCTTCCAGTCGAGGGTCCCGGTGAGAGGACAGGGACAGGCCATGCGCATCGTCGGTCATGAAAACCCCTTGGACAGAACAGTCGGGATATGCGAGCATCCCGCGATGACCTACGAGGCTCCGCGTCACCGTTTGATGCAGAAACATACGTTTATTCGATTATATGTTCAAGCGTATTTTCGCCTAAATACAGACATCTCTGTTTCAGGATGTCTGCATGGCCCGATCACGCCCCCGAAAGCGCCCCCTTATGGATGACCAACTTACCCTCCTCCGCGAGCGCGGCGAGCGCCTGCGTCAAGCCGCCCAAAGCATCGGCATCACCCACGCCGCCAAGGCCGCAGGCGTCCCCTATACGACCCTGCGGGACTATATGGGCGGTAGTGAGATGAAGCTGTCCGCTGTCGCGTCCCTCGCCCGGGTTTGCGGCGTCTCCCTGGACTGGCTTGCTTTTGGCGTTGGTGATGCCCCCATCACAGCGGCTCATGTAGCATGCTCCTCTGAAGCCCCGACGCGTGGCGGCCACCAGACTGTCATCCCCTGGATCGATGATCGCGATGAGGGTCTGCGCGTCAGCAAAGCCTGGCTTGAAGCAACCGTCGCACGTGAGACGACCAGATTAAGACTGGTCAGCGTGACGGGCGATGCCATGACACCCACCCTGCGGGAGGGCGACCTCGCCATGATCGATACGGCCCGCGTCAACGTTCAGGGCGGTGCTGTCTTTGCCTTACGCGTCGAGGGCAATATCCTCATCCGTCGCCTTGAACGACGCCTGGGCGGCGGGATCCGCGCACTCGCCGATCATGATCGCTATCCCCCGCAGGATCTCTCACCAGACGAAGCGCAGGCCCTGACACTTCTGGGGGAAGTGATCTGGTCAGGCGGACCGCTGGTCAGTTAGGCTTGCCCAGGCAGATAGAAACGTCTTATGCGATTAATCGCACCATTCTATATACGAATAATCATTGACTAAGGCGACTCGTCGCCTATTATGGCCTGAGATTCACCGCCCTATCGGGTATCTCAGGAGGCCGCCATGTCCGTTATCCTCTCTCTCCCCTACCCGCTGACCGAGCTGTAACGCTCCTCCTGCCCTTTCGCCATTTCACGAGAGCATGCGGAACGTCTGTTTCGGAGAGCGTCATGGACCAGAAAGATATCGACTTCGAGAAGATCAAAGAGCGGCTTGTGCTCTTTGCACGGCGGCCTGAAGACCTCCTGATCGCCTCCGTGATCTGTGTCATTCTGGCCGGACTTCTGCCTTGTGCCCACCGCCATGTCGAACGCGATATGGCGTCCTATCAGCAGATTGGCTTCAGCGGCTTTCATGTTCTTGGCTTCCTGCTCTGGATCACGATTGCCGCCTTCGCAGCCTCCATCCTCAGCCGGGTACGGGCAAGCTTCAATGTCCCACGTCATTACTGCGATCGCGCCTGCTATGCGCTGTCCCTGTTTTGCCTGGTCAGGATCTACATCTTCCTGCAATCCGCCCAGACGACCACAAGCGGATTTTTCTTCTTCTTTTCGACCTTCCAGCTTTATTTCACGCCCGCCATCGGTGGTGTGTTTCTCCTGATCGCCCCGGCCCTGCTCTGGCGGGCCACGCATCTCGAGAACGAACAGGTGCAGGCGATCTCGCAGGATCAGACGCAGACGTCCCCGCCCGAAGGCCCTGACACCTGACCTGACGCTTTTCGACCCGTCAGATCTCAAAGACCCTGAGTTTCCAGACACAAGGATTGGCAGAGCCGGATCCTTCACAGGGCCTGCTGCCTGAACGCGCCCATACAGCCAAATGATCCGGTTTCGAAATGGTTTTCCTCATTTCTGTCGGACATAAGTAAAGGAACACACGCCCATGAACACACCCTCAAAATATCCCCTCGCACTGGCTGGTCTGCTGATGGTGGCAGGCTGCACACAGATGCAGCCCAATGACGCGATCGTGCCGCTTCAGGCGGCAACAGCACAGATGATCGGACTGGCCTCGTCCGATGAACTGACAGTCAGCAATGTTCAGGCCACCAGCCCCGACGGACTGGGCGGTCAGCAACTGTCCTATACAGCCACAACCGTGCGTGGACGTGTCTTTTCCTGCTCTGCGCTCATGACGCCAGGCCTGCTTACAGAACCCCCCAAAGTGTCAGCACCCCACTGCACGCCCGTCCTCGTCCATCAATGATCCGGCGCTGAACCGCGTCGGACGACGTCTGATGACATGCCTCCCCTGAGGCACGACGCCTTCACGCCCCAGATGCAAGGTTGCTCTCCATGTCCGATATTTTTCTGTCCTCAGGTCAGTCTTTAAACACTGTCACGATCGGTGATGGTGACAGCGTCTATGTCGGTTCCGGAGCCAGCACCTTGGATCTTCAACTCGCGCCTGGTGGCAACGAATATGTCATGGCAGGCGGTCAGGCCCTTGGGACCGTTGTCAGCGCAGGCGGCTTTCTTTTTGCCGCAGGCGGAACCGACGCAGCATCAGCCATCGTCTCCGGAGGTACAATCGACGCCGGCGCCGAGGCCGTGATCAGCGAGAACGGTGTTGCCTCGTCCGTACATGTGCAAAGCGGTGCCCTCCTCAGTGTCGTCAGCGCTGGGATCACAATCGGCAGCATTCTCTCCTCTGGCGCTTTCGAGACCGTCGCATCTGGTGGGACGGCCAGTGCAACCGACATTCAGGACGGAGGAACTCTGGTTGTCACCCCGGGAGGAACAGTCACGGACACAACGCTTACCCCGGGCGGGCACGTTGTTTCGACGGGCATTTTCTTCTTTTCATCAACCAACCCCGTTACTGTCTCCGGCATGTCCACCACGGATCAGCCCGTAAGTGGAGCCGTCCTGGGCTCCGGCGCCCACGCCATTTTACTCCCCGAGGGCGTCCTCACGGATGCGGACATCCAGTCAGGCGGAGCCGTTGCGGTCCTCACGGGAGGCATCCTCTCTGGCGGGACGATCGAGGCGGGAGGTTCGGCGATTATCGGTGATGGGGCCTCTGCGACCGATGTCACTGTCGCTAACGGAGGCTGGCTGGTGCTGTCTGGAAATACAGAGGCTGCCGGTCTTCCCGAAGAGGCGACACTGACGGGCATAACGATCGAGAATGGCGGCGCGATTGACGTTGAAAACGCAGATGTTTCTGCGTCTCTCTCGGGGGATATTCTCATCCTCACGTCCGGAGCCCTGACGACAACGATTGAACTGACAGGCGATTATGACCATGCCTCCCTGACGATCTCAGGGGACAATAATGAAGGCACGCTCATCACCCTTGAAGACGGAACGCCCTGCTATGGCCGCGGCACGCTGATTTCAACGGCAGAAGGCGAGGCCTCTGTTGAAGACCTGAACATTGGTGATCTCGTCCGGACCGCGTCTGGCGCCCTCCGCCCTGTCCGCTGGATCGGCCGACGATCTTATTCCGGCCGGTTTGCGTCAGGCAATCGTGACGTTCTGCCTGTGGTCTTCAAGTCAGGAAGTCTGGGGAACGGCCTGCCACGACGGGATCTGTCCGTCTCACCGCTGCATGCGATGTTTCTCGAAGGCACGTTGATCCCGGCTGTTCTTCTCGTCAACGGCGTGAGCATTCTTCAGGCGCAGGCCATGGACGAGGTCAGCTATTTCCATATCGAACTGGACAGCCATGACGTTCTTCTTGCGGAAGGTGCGCCGTCAGAAAGCTTCATCGATGATGGCTCCCGCGGCATGTTCCACAATGCCGCCGAGTATCAGGCCCTGTATCCGGACGCTGCACAGTCCCTGCCCCAGTACTGCGCCCCACGCCTGGAAGAAGGACAGCATCTGGAGGAGATCCGCTCCCGCCTGAACGCCCATGCGGGACTGGGCACGCTTCCGAATACAGATCATGGTCTCATTGAGGGCTATCTTGATACGGTCACACGAACAGGGCTGACAGGCTGGGCGCGCACTCCTCTGTCGGACGCGCCCGTGCGGCTGCGCCTCACCGATAACGGCATAACGCTTGCGGAGATTATTGCGGATCAGCCTCGTCCGGATGTGGGTGGCCCTTATGGGTTCAGCATCACCATACCCGGTGGCTTCTCCCCGAACGAACGCCATGTCCTCGACATACAGCCCGTGGGAAGCCAAACAAGGCTGGGCCATACGCCCTGGATCCTGGACCTCCAGCAGGAGGTCCCCACACCGTCGGCAGAGGCTTTGCCCCCTCGAGGCTGGATCGATATCGCCTCACGCGACAGGATTTCCGGCTGGATCTGCACTCCGGATGATCTGACCACACCGGTGGCCATCCAGATCATTGTGAATGGTCAGCTTGCATCCCGCAGCGTCGCGAATGCCAGACGCCCGGATGTTGCTCAGACGGGGCAGGCTTCAGAGTTCTGCGGCTTTGACGTGCTGTTCAGTCCCCCGCTCCCTCCTCATCGCCGTCATACTCTCGAAGTGCGCCGTGAAACCGACGGCCACCTCCTGTCCTCACCCGTCGTGATCGAGGCAGCGAACCAGTTTGATCCCGCCGTGGCACAGTTGCTCCGTCAGGCGGTGGCCTCGGCCGAGGATGCTCAGACACAGGCCAATATTCTGTCCTTTCTGCTTGCACAGACGGAGACACTGAAGCAGGCCCAGGCCGAGCGTGAGTCCGGTCGCGCGCGGACGGAACTGACAAACCTCAAAGCACGCCGCGGTCTGATCAAAGCCGAATTGCCTGTCCCGCGTGTCCTGATCATCGACAGCCGTGTCCCCGATCAACATCGGGATGCCGGTTCGGTGGCCATCCTGTCTCACATGCGGGCCCTGATCCGGCTGGGTTATGCGGTCTCGCTCGTCAGTGCGGATGGCTCAGCACACCAGGGCCAGACTTTTGTGTCTGACATCACTGTTCTTGGCCCTCCGTTCGTCTCGTCCGTCGAAGACGTTCTGCGTCGTCAGGCTGACAGTTTTGACGTCGTGTATCTTCACCGCCAGGAGATCGCCACCGCCTACCTGCCCCTTGTACGCCGTTATCAGCGACGGGCCCGTGTCCTCTACGGCGTTGCGGATCTTCATCACCTGCGTCTCAGCCGACAGGCCATCCACGAAGACAGGCCCGAGCTTTACGCCCGGGCGTTGCGTGTCCGGGCAGCAGAATATTCGGCCGCCCGTCAGGCTGATGCCGTGCTGACGCATTCCAGCGTCGAAGCCACGCTCCTGCGCCGCGACCTGTCAGGCGTCAATGTTCATCAAGTGCCCTGGGACGTTCCGACACGGGGACGCGTGCCAGGTTTTTACCACCGTCACGGCATCGCATTCATCGGAAATTTTGCCCATGCTCCGAATATCGATGCAGCCATCTGGCTGGTCGAAACCATCCTCCCCCTGGTCTGGGCAACCGCTCCCCACATCTCCTGCGTGATTGCTGGAGCGGAGATGCCAGACCGCATCACACGTCTGGCTGCTGGACCGAATGTTGAGGTCATCGGCGCTGTTCCTGATCTGGCAGACGTGCTTGATCGCGTACGGCTGACCGTCGCTCCTCTGCGCTATGGTGCGGGTGTCAAAGGCAAGGTTCTGGACAGTCTCGCAGCCGGTGTACCGTGCATCATGACGTCCATGGCGGCTGAGGGTCTTGATCTTCCGGAGGCCTTGTCCGGACTCATCGCGGACACTGGAGCGGATATCGCGGCACGCATCATCCAGCTGCATAAAACACGCAGGCTTCGTGCCACAGCCGCGCGTTACGGCAAGGCCTATATTCAGGATCATCATACCGAAAGCTGCGTCGATGAGCGCTTGCGCTCTGCGGTGACGCCTGCGGCCGGGAGACGATCCGCAGGCTAGTCGCGCTTCCCACCTGATGGAGACGACGCTCTCTCCCTGCAGAAAAAGACACAGACAGGCGCTCCTCCCGGAGCGCCTGTCTGTCCTCAGGAACGATTTTGAAAACAGCTGACGGCACGCTCAAGCCGCAGCAGCGTATCTTCCAGAACAAGCGTGAGGCCCTCGAGTGGATGACCGAGGGTGTCATCCTCCTGATACACCTCGTCCATTGCACGTTTAACGCACGGCAAAACCACCTGCCGCACCAGCAGCTGCGCCTCAACCACATGATTGAAACCGACTGAGAACGATGTCTGCCCGGATGATCCAGAGGGTGTCATGATGTCTTTCCTTACAGCCCCATCCAGACGGGTTTGGCGTCCACAGAGCGTCAGAAACGACCTGGGAACGACGTACCGTCTTTGTCCTGATGGGGAAATTGGGTCCCATTGCCCAAAGAGACCGACCGGACTTTCAGGGACATTTGAGACACGGAGAACGCAAAGGCCTGCACACAAATGATGCGCAGGCCAAAACGCCGGTAGGCTTAGTCAAAGTCGTGAAAGAACAGTCCCTCCATGTCGTCGTATTCCACCACATCCTCCAGACAGCCAACGCGTTCGGGCGGTGGGACAATGGCCGCTGACACTGCGGCCATCATGTTGGGACGGCACCGATGCAGGAGATCCGTGGCCAGGGTCTGCACAGCCCAGAGCCGGGCGAACTCATGCGTCGAGAAAAACGTGTCCATCTCCCGAGGCAGGATATCGCTGGCGAGATTGGCCAGCCCATAACTCTCCCGCTCCGGACACAGAAGACGCGCGTTTCGGTAGAGACAGAGCCAGTGTGGTGGGCTGTCGCACACCCCTCCCAGAAGACGTTTCACAAAGGCCGCATGATAGGCCGCCATGATCAGGGGCGGTGGGACATCCCGTGGCATGACGGACTGGAAGGCTTCGTCGCTGATAACCAGCGCTGGCCTCCCCTGATCATCCAGGGTCTGCTCAAGTCTGCACCGGGCGATCCGGATCTGTGCACACCACCAGCTCAGCGCAGAAGTCTCATCAAGACGTTCAAAAAAGCCATCCCGTGACGCCACGATCACGTCACGCCCGGCCACCAGGGGACCTGCTTCACAGGGGACAATATCGACGATGCGGATCCGGCCCATGGGCCAGCGCGGCAGAGACGCCGGCCGTTGTGCACGGCGACGAAAGGCCGCAGGAAGGGACACCCCGTTCATGACCGTGCCTCCCCACGGCGAAGAGACGCGATCACCCTGCGATATTCCTGCTGCAGCCCGTCCAGATCCATCAGATGGTCCAGGTAGAGGCACTTCGGCTCAAGGCCGAGTTCCGCATAGAAGTCCAGGCGGCGATCCAGCCGGTCGAGCCATTCTTCTTCCAGAGGGTTTCGGACAATGCGGTCAGAGCCACACGCGCCCACCACTTCGAGATAGGCCGCAGAGCGCTTGAAGCGGATTGTCAGATCAGCGCGATAGTCTCCGTCTTCCGGGCTGATCGGCTGATGCAGATCGAGTTGAAGGCCCCGTACCATGAGAGGCAGCAATTGCTCATACGCCAGACGCTCGGGCAGAGAGTCCAGCACCGTACCGTCTTCTGCGACAGGCCCACCGACCGGGAGGTCTGGCCAACGCGTATAGATTTGGCGGAGGAAACGCGCCCACTCCGATGTCCCGCTCTCGCCGATGAACACGAGGTGGTCGGCTTGCGGTCCGACATAGCGCAGCATTTCGGAGTTCGGGGGGACGCCGAGATCCAGTGTCAGGCGTCGGTACAGTTGCAGGTCGGCTTCGGTGGCATGATAGGACGATGAGACCGACCGCTTTCTGGGCAAGCGGGAATGAACACTTAACGTGGCCATACGAGAATAATCCTGGGCGTGAGAAACTCCCCCTGACGCAGACACGGCTCAAACCCTGGTAAAGGCGCCATGCTGAGACATCCGGCTGCAAGCCGCTTGATGGGGAGAGAGGTCAATGAACCTCATCTCATGCCCAATGCTCCTCAGAAAGATCCCTGGATGCGGCTAACCCTTGCCAGCTCAGATAAAAACCAATCGCCACCAGCCTTACCGTCTAGTTCCTCAACCGTAAAAATCCACGCGCCGCCGCACATTCAGCTCGTTTGTTTGTTCGTCCATTCCTCAAAGGGATACGCAAAAACGCTTGTATGCTGTTCCTGACCTTCGGGTCATCGTCGCGCGTCTTTCCTCGCACTCAACAGCGCTGCTCAGCGTCTGTTTCTGACAACTGCTTCTGCACCAAGGGTGCCTTGGTCTGTAGGGAATTATTGTGGCCGCATTTGCACCCGGTTTGCGTCATCTTCGCTCTTTATTTGCACGGAAGCCGCTTGGTTTTCAGTTCCCGAGCCACATGGATTTTCGATCTCAAAGAGCACAGTCACCAAGACGAAAGAGAAACACGGGTCGTGTTTTAGTGCTGTCGCAGTGCATTACGCGCCTTTCGCCGAGGCAATGATTTCAATGAACACTACCATCACGATCGCAAAGGACTTGCAGATCACCCAGTGTTTTTATGTTAGACTTGATCGCAAAAAAAAATCGTGTCGATTCACGCAGCATGTTTCCAGAACCATGCCAGTCCGGAGCAGAAAAATGACGGATCTGAATATCGAAGAACTGGTCCGGAAAGCACAAAAAAGCCGCAAGAAAAAAACTCTTGAGCTTTTTATGGATGAGCATTTCGAGGAGCTGGAGGCAGAAATTCAAAAAAAGCCGGGCTGGCCAACGCTGATGATCGTGTTCCAAAAGCTCGATTTGAAAAATGCTTGGGGAAACAAACTGGCAGTCGGGACGGTCCGACGTACCTGGCACCGCGTGTGCAAATCTCGTTCCTTAAAGGCGCAAATACCAGTTCCGAAAAACGAAATTGTACACATCCTAAGGCCAAAGCAGGATCCAGTGTCTCATGAAGCCAAGGCCTCGCAACGTCATCTGGAAAGGATGGACGCTGAAACACGCGTTGCGTCCTCTCACGCAACATCAGAAATTGACCGCGCCATCAGCCGATCCCGACAACGCTCCCTCCCAATGCCAACTCGTATAGAAAAAAGGTCGTCTTCGGACTCGTGATCACGAATAGTTGAAATCACCCCTTCAAATCCAACACCGCGTTCCTACTCCTGCAAATACGACACAACCTGTTGTCTTTTGAAACACCCAGGTGTTTTCAAAAAAAATCATATATCCATGGTTTGTTTTGAAAACGATATTGATTAAAAATATTGCTCCTAAAATAAATGTTGCTCTCTCACCTTCGATATTCAAATCAAAAAGGTGGAAGCAAGATTAATAGCCTTTTCAAATCCTGCCTCCTTCACATTCAACAACTTTTGTCGCGAGCGGCGAGGCATACCTGCCGCCTTGAGCACCGAAGCAGGAGGTCATATTGAAATGGCCAAAAACGTTACTGAAGAACCCGATCATACAATCGTTGCACGCTCCATGCCCGAGAAACCACGTGTTGTCTTTCCACTTGGGAGAGGTAATCGCGGCAAAACACTCCTCACACGGTGGATGATCGAACGCGCCTTCGTGGCAGGAAGAGATGTCGGCATAGCAGATGCAGACAGAACGAATTCAAGCCTCTCGTCATATTTCAAGAACGTTCTGTCTCCCCAGAGCGCTGATGATGCCAGTGTGATGGAATGGTTCGAGGACATCCTCGACAAGCATATAACCGACCAGAGGTCTCTCGTGATCGATTTTGGAGGTGGCGACCTGACCGTCAAGAAAGCAAGTCTCGAACTGGAGCTCGTCGACATGCTCGACCGGGAAGGCATTGATCTTGTTGCAGCACACCTCATAGGCCCTGATCCCGATGACCTGGCTTATCTCGCTACCGTAGAAGAAAACGAACTATTTGCGCCAACAAGAACACTGTTGATATTCAACGAATATTGCATTCCTAAAGCAATGCCTCGCGACGAGGCTTTCATACGCACAGTGCGCAACCATAAGATCATCGAAAAAACACTCGATCGTGGCGCCCGCCTTGTCATCATGCCGGCTTTGCCTGTCGTGCATGAACTTGATCGCCGACGGATCGGCTTTTTCGAAGCTCTCGCTGAAAAATCCAAACCAGGACACACACCACTCTCTCGATTTACACGGCAGCGCGTCATGCTCTGGTTACGCGACATGGAAAGCGCTTTTGCCGAGGTCAATCACTGGCTTCCCTGACCCCTAAAAAAGACACCTTGTCAAAAGGAATTCGACAATGACCGTACAAGATAATCTGCGCGATAACGATCTTGTAGAACTTGCAAGGCGTCAGGGGATTCTCAACGATGATCCATTAATGCCTGTCATCATTCTCATCGACGCGTCACTCAAAACCATTCAGCAGCAGACGTTTATTCTGAATCAAACTTTCGAACGCACGCAAAAGGAAATCACAGGCGCTCTACGGGAGAGGGCAGATTACGCCAAAGCAGAAACCATGCAAATGAAGCAGAAAAGTGAATTTCTTCAAAAAAAACTGGTTTTCGATATTGGTCATAAGATCGCAGAACTGGCTGAGACTGCGCTCGCCCGAAATATTAAACTCGTTGAAACAAAAACAATCGCGGGCATCGTCTCAGCAGGACTGATCGCTATCGGCATGGCATATGGTCTGGGCAATGTGCACGGCTTTCACAGTGGATCGCAGGACGCCCAGTTCAAGGCTGACCAGCAAATCGCTGCCTTCCGGGCGACAGCAAATGAAGCAGAGAAGTTGTTTCTCGACAGGCCTGAGGAACTGGCACTGTGGGCACCAATCATTCGCCTCAATCAACTCAACGGCTCTTCGAGGCTGCGGGATTGTTATGGCCGGTTTCTGTTCAGTTTTAATAACAGGCCGGATCAACCCGGATGCTGGCTCTCTTTGCGAATTCCTGTTCCCCTAAAACGCCCGCAAAGCATGTCCTCGCCATTTCTTCCTCCAGCGAAATCAGAGAGCCCTGATCAATAATACCGGACACCAACCGGAGCAGGACGCAATCATGACGCAGAGCATTCTTGAGACGAAACTCGACGGCCTTGTCCTGAGCCTTCATGCCATGTCGGAGACCCAGGCCATCCATGGCAAAATACTCACAACGCTACTTGACGCCCTGGCCGTTCCCGCAAACGACGGGAATGACCTCGTTCAGGTCATCCGCGACGTTCTCAACACACTTGAGAAGCAGCGTCATGACACGGAAAAACTAAACGAGCAGATCATGGTACTGCCTAAAAAACTGGGCGATGTCTTCGCATCAGAACTCCAGTATTGTCTGACAGAAGACGTCCCCTGATGTTGACCTACCGGACGGGGGCAGCAACCACACCTTCTGCCGCATCTTTTATGGCAGATCACCTCCTGGAGTTAACGGTTTCGCCCCAACAGGCAGCTCTGGCGCGATACTATAGTGACGCGGTTTCATCCGAAACTGAAGCAGTTTGCGCCGCGGAAGCCGGTCACAATTTGAACCCTCGTCTGTTCGACATTCTTGGATTTTCACCGGGCCAGGCTGTCGGACGGGACGCAATCGCCCGTCTTCTCTCGGGCTTACGGGCAGATGGCCAGCCCATTACCGGCAAGCAGATACAAAGCGGGACACAAAGTCTCGCAGATCTCCTGTCTCTTCCCGACACCTCGCTACCCGATCGAGAAACTCTCGAAAATATCGCGGACAGTCTTAATGACCACAACACGCCAGGAACTGCGGAGAAGCGTCACGCCGCAAAAAGATTATTCCGACTTTATAATGTTCCTGACGGACACCCCATCGACGCCCCCTTGTGCAGCCAGTTAGCCCAAGGCACGGATTTCAACGGTACCACGGTGGACAGAAGATATTTTCTGAATGCTGTCACTGCTTCGAAATCCCGCATCGGTTATATCGATCTGACCTGGTCCGCAGATAAGTCCGTATCGATTGCCTGGGCCTTTGCCAAAACCGATGCCGAACGCGCGATGATCCTGCAGGCGCATCGTGATGCCGTAGACGACGTCATGAAACAGGTCGAGGTTGAAATCGGAAGAGCCCGAAAAGGTAAAGCCGGGCAATTGGGATTTGAGCGCGGCGCGATCGGCTGGATGAGGTTTGACCATTTCACGGCCCGTCCGACAATTGACCTTCCAGACGTCGACACGATCTCAGGCGAAAATTTCACCCGTCGTCTGACGATCCAGACCAATGGAGACCCGCAACTCCATACACACGTCATTGTTCCCAACGTGGTTGTTACCGATAGCGGGCGTGTTGGCGGTCTTGACCTCAAGCGCCTGTCAGGTCGTGTCAAGGAGCTTGGCGCGCTTTACCAGGCTTTTCTGGCTCGTAATCTTCGCGCAGTGGGCGTCGAAGTGGCTCTCGATTGCGACACGGGGGCAGCACGCCTGACCGCAGTTCCTGACGAGATACGCCAGGCCTTCTCCAAGCGCACCATGGACGGTACGGCGGCAGCACGTGTTTATGTCGAGAAACAGGGGATCGACTGGAATGCTCTCAGCCCATCCCGCCGTATCTCTCTTCTCAAACAGGGTGTGCAAGGAGACCCCCGACAGGCAAAACAGGATGACCTGTCGGATTTTGTTTCCTGGCAAAATCAGGCCGTAGCCCTGGACTGGCACGTGCCGCCCTTTGTGAACATAACACGGCAGACGCCACTGCAGGATGATCAGAAACGTCTCGATGCTGCATTCGATATCGCTTGCAAGCTTCTTACAGCACGCTTTGAAAAAAGCGCAGTTCTTCAAAAAAGTGATGCCCGGATCTGTGCTGCACGCGCGCTGATCCAAAGCGGGATCGCTTCTGCCTCTGATGTTGATGCTCTGATGTCTCTGTTTTCTAAAAGGCAGATCCTCCTTCACGGCACCGAAACCCAGATCATCTGGGTGCCGGGTCCTGACGGGTTGGGCGACACACAGATGCGTCTGACAACCCAACTTCATGTTGATCGGGAAAGTGAACTGGTTGCGCTCGCCCGCCAGACTGCCACGGACCAGAGTGGACAACTTTCCCCAAACGTCATCAACGCAGGGATCGTGAAAAGCGGACTGGATTTCAGTGGCCCGCATGGTCAGTCTCAATATCAGGCCATGGCGGCGCTTGGGACAGGGGGACGACTGTCTGTGCTGATTGGCGTCGCCGGTTCCGGCAAAACCACGCTCCTTGCTCCTCTTGTAAATGCCTGGCGGGATTCCGGCATGAGCGTGTGGGGCACGGCGGTCGCATGGCGGCAGGCCGAAGCGCTTTCCGACGCCGGAATTGAATCTTCCCATCTAAGGGCTACCTTCCCCCTATTGAAACAGATCAAGGCCGGACAGGTCGTTTTGAATAGGGAGTCGGTTGTTGTCCTCGATGAGTTGAGCCTGCTCAGTACAGAGCAATTACTTAACCTGCTGCGTGCACAAAGCCGTTTTGGGTTTCGTCTGGTTCTGATCGGAGACCCACTTCAGTGTGGGTCGGTCGAGGCAGGCCCGGTCATGGATCTGCTCGAACGAGCGCTGGGTCGGGAAACCATTTCTGAACTTCTGACCAGCGTGCGCCAGAAGAGCGATCGAGAACGCACAACCGCCCTGATGTTCCGCGATGGTCAAACGCACGAAGCGCTCCAACGCAAATACGACGACAACACCCTGATCCTCGCACTTGGCAGTTGTCAGGACGTTGTAGAAAAAGTCGCCGATCTCTGGCTCTCACGCTATGAGAAAGGGCGGGCGCAAGAAGGATTCAGCCTTACAGTCAGTGCTCCGACCAACGCCGACGCCCGAAGCATTGCAGTTGCCATTCGCGAGCGCCGCCGTCGGATTGGTGAACTTGGCTCAGATATAGCGCGAATTAATGCCGTGGACCAACACGGCACGGCTTACCCGATGCTACTGGCTGCCGGAGATCGCGTAAGACTTTACGCGCGCACAAACGCACGTCGCAATGACGGAAAACGTGGCATCATCGGGAACAACGGCTCGGTGTTGACGGTGATCGATGCGGATAAAAAGGGTTTATGGCTGCGAAATACGCAAGGTCATGACGGTTTTGTCGCCTGGGCGACGCTTAAAGATCCGGACAAAGATCGCATTCGGCTAGGCTATGGCGACGTCTTGTCGATTGACGCCACCCAAGGCGTCACAAGCACGGAACACATTGAAGCCATGCCTCAGGGATCATGCGCCGTAGATGCCCATCGCGCCTATGTTCAGGGCAGCCGTCATCGGCAGACCACCTGGCTCGTCACCTCGGAAGGCGCCGAACGACGAGAAATCTCCAAACGCCGCCCTTTGGGTGACATCCGTCCAATCCGCACATCCGATCTGCTCGAGAACATGGCCCGCAACATGATGCGACGCGATCAACGCCTGTCGGCCCTTGCCCTGCTTGAACAGGCTCGGGGCGCCCAAAGGCAGACTCTCCGAGATTTTCAGAAAGCACGTCTCTCTCTGGAGCACCGTCAGGACATGAAAGGAGAACCGCCCTCGCTCATATCATTACGAAATCGGCACCAACAAAACCACCTCGCCAGGGAGGCTCTTGAACGGCTTTCTCAATCGTCCGAGAGAAGACCCCCACCCGAGGCAAAAGCATCAACAGCGAAACTGGGTGTCCCAACGACTGATTTGGTCTTGCTGTTGTCGCAAGCCATTCGTCATGTTTTCTCTACAGTAAGACGCCATGTCAGAAACCTTCTTCAGCATCGCCGCCTCTGCAGAACGGCTCGTAAAGTCCGCAGCAGATTAACGGCAGATCAAATCCGGCTGTGGCGCCGGATCGAACGTCCTCTCACTCCAGCAGAAATTCCCAGCTGGGGTTCGGAGGATTATTTTACGGGAGAGGCCAGAGAAGAGCTTCTTCGTTATGGTCACATCGACATGGCGCGTGCGGCGGAATTCCATAACCGCACGATACAGCGTCGACAGGATGCCCGCAGAGAAGATCCCTGTGGCGTTCGTGCAGCGACGCGACACGTCGATTGGCTTTTCCGGGTAGCTGGCTTTCAAAAAAACACTCCTGATGAGACGGCCGTAGAGACATTGGAGATCCTGCTTCCGTCTCATACGCTTGCGGACTCTAGGAGCGTCTTTGACAACCTCCTCCGTGATCTCACCGAGATGGACATTCGAAATGACCGGGGTCCCGCCGACGAGCGTCGTCGCCTGCGGCTGACACGACAAAGCCTCGTGTCAGGCCTTGCGGCGTTTAATCTTGACACAACTACCAGTGTCTGTTGGCGATTGCTCCTCGCCAAATCCATCACACCGTCCATGGCTCCAAGATCATCAAAAGAGATAACGCGAGAGCCCGGTTCCCGACAGAAGTCAAAGCGTAGTTTTCGTCAAGGAAACAACGTTGAATGGGACTGATCTCATCAAAAAAATTGCCTCCGTTGCGAGAATGGGGGTCATATGACCCATCTATCCAGATCAGGAGGATATGATTATGGTCAGACAAAAAGGTCCTTCGAGCATTGGGCCAGCCTATAAAAGAATTACCTTACCTTTAAAAACTCCTTTTTCCCGTCTTAATTTCAAATTACAGGCCGTCCTTCTTGCGACAGAACGGAGCCGACGTCTGGATCTCTTCAAAAAACAGAAGCTGAGTGCTGACAAATTTTATTTCAATCCTGAGGCACGATACAAACGCGTTTACGATTACATCAATCTTCACCTTATGAATGAGGCCTGGTTTCAAAGAAACCAAATGTCTGGCCTCAGAAGTTCAGGTAGTGGTTTTCTCGAATTTATCGATGGCTTTGACTTTAAAACATCCAAAGACCTCGAACAGCAGATCGATCAGGAATGGCCCACATGTCTTCTCCCAAACAAGGTCACACAGGAGAAACTGGACGACATTCTTTTATATCGGAAGGAGAGAGACCTATGGGCTTCTCAGGTCAGAACGGGTCGCCTTCAAAGAAAACTCGGCCATTCTGATCCAGCTTACGCGTTCCACGACTATGCCGCCATGCGAGCGAGCGTCATTGAAGAAGGACGCGCCATTATTGGGCTGGCCATGCAGATTGCGCTGCGACAAAGCCTGCACCACGATGCTATTCCCCTATCCTGGGAACGTCTTGCTCATGTTTTTGGTTACGCCGCCGGTGAAATCTCCCGAGGCCGCGATCCGGCCGATTACCTGATGGACGGGAGTGCCCCCCTTTTATGGAAAGGCGGCCTTACGGACGCACGTACACCGTTTAAAAAGCGTGTCACTTATAATACCGGCCGCACCCAATTCATGGCGCTCAAGCAGTACTTTCTCCCAGTTGCCCATATTCTGGGCGCGATGAGTGTCATCTCCAGTCATCCATACATCTCAAAAAACCTCCTGGACAGTCGATGGCCGTCTTACCAATCGGGACCAGAAGACCTTTTAAGAGGATACCGCGCTGGCTTCAGTTTTATGGACGACCCCGACGACGAGCTCTTAACAAAAGCGACAATCATTTACGCATTGCGCTTTCAGCTGCATTTAACGCGTAAAAATGCGCACGCAGGATCAAAGGCACTGCTTTCGCCACAACAGATCATTAGACTTGAGAGCGACTTTCATCCCGCCAAGATCGTAGACACTCATCGTGTCATTAACATATCAGAGGGGCAGGCATTCCTTCGGGAACCATTACTCAAAAAATATTACAGAGTACAAGGTCTTTACGCACAGGAACTCCTACACCTCAAGAAACGCCCCAGGCCTGTTTTGACGCTTAAAAAGCAGCCTTCGGAAGAACTACTTCAAACGTCACTCCCGGCTATGATTCTTCTCCCTTTGCCGAACGCAATTGTTAACGCTCTACGGAGCTACGAGGATACAAATCAGAAACCACTATAGGCTGTCTGTCAGAATCCGCTAAAATGCGGATTCCATCGCAAGTCTCAGATCTGCGCAGAGTGCCCTCCGAAAGCGAGGAGGCATTATGCAGAGTCACAGTAGAGATTTCCCCCAGATCGTCCCACTCAAAGAGTGTCCGATTTATTTCGGCTTCAGTGCCGCAACAGCCACCCGGCTGGCACGGCAGGGAGACATCCAGATCGCGCGTCTCGGAAAAGCCGGTATTGTCACAGCCTCTGTTCGAGAGATGATCAAGCGCAAAATCCGTGCCGCCGCACGCAATGAGACCGACGTTCCTAATCTGGGCACGCTGCTAACGCAATATCATGACTTACCTGCGCTCCTTCATATGAGCCACGTTGAAAGACATTTTCACTTTTCCCGCAGCACCGCCTACTGCCTTGCTAAACAACGTCACATCACCACCATCAAAATCGGGACTGCAAGACTGGTCGTGGTCGACCTGCTGCTGGTGTCCCTTCAGCAAAAAACCGTTGTGCTGTGCACAAACGACTCTTGCGGGAGCGCTTCAGGTGATTCACCATGAGCCCGAAGCATCCGGCTGAACGGCCCGCCAGTCCAGACCGTTCGCTCGCTTTAAAGCCTTTAAAGCCAGACAGAAACAGCCCTTCAAGTGCAGAGAACCACCTTCGTGCAGTTGTGCGCCTTCTTGCGCAGAGTGCAGCACGAGAGTGGTTTGAATCAGATCAGTTACGTCAGCAAAATGCCCAGACAGGCGCCACATCACCAGGAGACAGACCGCCATGAAAGTTGTCCTTTATGCGCGTTATTCCTCGGACAACCAGCGGGATGCCTCCATCGAGGATCAACTCCGGGCGTGCCGGGATTATGCTGACACACAGGGCTGGACGATTATCGACAGCTATTCTGACCGGGCCATTTCAGGAGCGTCCTTGATCCGTCCTGGTATCCAGGAACTCATCGCAGATGCCAATTCGGGTCGCTTCCAGATCCTCCTGACAGAAGCCATGGACCGCCTGTCCCGCGATCAGGAAGATATTGCCGGTCTGTTCAAACGCATGAGCTTTGCAGGGGTAAAGATCGTCACGCTTTCAGAGGGTGAGATCAATCATCTCCATATCGGCCTGACCGGCACGATGAATGCGCTCTACCTCAAGGAACTGGCCAACAAGACCCGTCGTGGTCTGCGTGGCCGCGTCGAACTGGGCAAATCCGGTGGCGGGCTGTGCTACGGGTATGATGTTGTCAAACAGCGCGACAGTCATGGCGAAACGATTTGCGGAGAGCGCGCTATCAATGACGAGCAGGCCCAGATCGTCCGTCGGATCTTTCGGGACTATGCCGACGGCAAATCACCCAAGGCCATTGCCCTGTCTCTGAATGCCGAAGGCCATCGCGGCCCCCTGTCCGGGGCCTGGAGCCCGTCAACGATCAATGGCAACCGGGAACGTGGCACCGGTATCCTCAACAACGAACTCTATATCGGCCGACTGGTCTGGAACCGCCTGCGCTACATCAAGGACCCGAGCACCGGGAAGCGCGTCTCCCGCCTCAATCCTGAATCGGAATGGGTTCTTCAGAACGTGCCTGATCTGCGGATTATCGGGCAGGATCTCTGGGATGCGGTCAAAGCCCGTCAGAGTAAAACGACCTGGTCGCAGAAATCCCGCGGCACCGGCACACACCCCCTCAACGCCCTGCAACGTCCGACCCATCTTCTGACAGGCCTCATCAAATGCGGCTGTTGTGGCGGTGGCTTTTCGATGATCTCACAACATCACCTCGGCTGCTCAACCGCCCGCAACAAAGGCACCTGCGAGAACCGCCTGACGATCCGACGGGACGTGCTGGAAAAATCCGTGCTCAACGGACTGCGGACCCAGATGATGGATCCCGCCCTCTTTAAGGAATTCTGCGACGAGTTCACGCGCGAGATAAACCGTCTGCGGATGGAGAAAGGGGCCGATCTGGTCGCTCTGAAGTCCGAGCTCCCCAAAATCAATCGTGAACTGGACAAGGCCGTGCAGGCAATCCTCGACGGTTTTGCCAGCCCTGCTCTCAAGACACGTATGGAGCAACTCGAAGCTCGCAAAGCGGAGATTGAGGGACGGCTGGCCAACGTCCCTTCCCCACCACCTCTGCTGCATCCCAACATGGCCGAACTGTATCGCCAGAAGATCGCGACGCTCCACGATAGTCTTCAAAACGAAGTCAGCAGAACACGGACGGTAGAAGCGATCCGTTCTCTGATCACACGGATCCGCCTCATTCCGGAGAATGGGGAGCTTGGGATTTTTCTTGAGGGTGATCTGGCAGCGATGCTGGGATTTGCATCAAACAGGAAAAACGCCATGCGTCACCCGGATGCTGGCGTTCTAGAGAAGTTCTTAGTGCAGGGTACATTGGTTGCGGGGGCAGGATTTGAACCTGCGGCCTTCAGGTTATGAGCCTGACGAGCTACCGGGCTGCTCCACCCCGCGGTGGTATATGTGATGTTGGTGTGGGGGTTTTTGTGAGTGGGCTAGGGGACCTGGCGGCGACCGACTTTTCCG
>NZ_JACSIQ010000140.1:0-641 GCF_018812105.1 Gluconobacter sp. P1D12_c | reverse complement strand
CAATTTGTCTGATGAGCGGACGGAATATCTGATCAACGATCGCCTGTCGTTCATGAGCTTCCTTGGGCTGGGGCTTTCAGATCGTGTTCCTGATGCCAAAACACTCTGGCTGTTCCGTGAGCGCCTGACGCAGGTGGGAGCGATCGAGGGTCTGTTCAACCGTTTTGACGCGACCCTGCGGCACGCCGGCTATCTGCCGATGTCGGGCCAGATCCTGGATGCAACGCTGGTGGCGGCTCCAAAGCAGCGCAACACGAACGCCGAGAAAGCCGATCTCCGGGCAGGCCGTATTCCCGAAGACTGGCAGGACAAGCCGTCAAAGCTGTCGCACAAGGATCGCCATGCGCGCTGGACGCTGAAGTTCACGAAAGCGAAGCGGCAGGACGATGGAACCATGCCGTCGAGTGATCTCGCTATCCCATTCTTTGGCTACAAACCCCACGTCTCCATCGACCGGAAGTATCGGTTCATCCGCAAATGGAAGACAACAGATGCCGCCGCCAGTGATGGCGCGCGATTGAGAGAGGGGCTTCTGGATAAAGCCAATACCGCCTCAAGCGTCTGGGCCGATACCGCGTATCGCTCGAAAGCCAACGAAGACTTCATGGAAAAGCAGGGCTTTGTCTCAAAGGTYCACAGGA
>NZ_JACSIQ010000139.1:0-641 GCF_018812105.1 Gluconobacter sp. P1D12_c | reverse complement strand
GGGTGGCCTTGCTTCCTTCGATGCCGCGTTCCAGTCCGACAGGGCGTCCCACAACTCGCGCAAAGTCGGTCTGCATCTCGTTCAGGGCCTTGGCACCACCGAGGAACCGGCGGCAATTCAGGCGGCCTGTATCGGGGTCTTTTGGCACCACGTAGGCCGACAGGTGCGGCGTTTTTTCGTCCCGGTGAATGATGGCAGCGATCACGTTGTCCTTGCCGTGCCGCTCCTGAATCCAGCGCAACGCCTCGTTCAAATAGGGGTCACGACACGAAAGTGTACTTTACGTACGCTTAGAGTGAACCCAACAAGAACGTTGAGGCTGTTCTGCTGAGAGTTCGATAGACAGTTGGCCGAGAAATAGAAAACAGTTCTGAAAGATCGCTGATGGAGTAATCGCCGGTATCATACATCCGGCGAAGCTCTTTTTGCTGACGTTCAGAAAGCTTGGGTTTCTTTCCGCGTAGTTTACCTTTGTCGCGTGCAACGGCCATCCCTTCACGAGTACGCATCCGGATCAGATCGGCTTCAAACTCCGCGAAAGTCGCAAGGATGTTGAAGAACAACTTGCCCATTGGATCAGACGGATCGTGAATACTGTTCCCAAGTTGAAGCTTCACGCCACGGGATGCCAGGCTGTCGCC
>NZ_JACSIQ010000138.1:0-643 GCF_018812105.1 Gluconobacter sp. P1D12_c | reverse complement strand
TTTCAGGAGCTTGCAGACTGGTATCTTTGAAGCTCCGCAGGACCGACGACAATGTAATTGTCATAGTCGGACACTATGACAAGTCAAATATTGATTTCTATCTGCTACAATAAGTTTCCAGTACCCCACAAACTGAGGGTCGGAGATTGTTATGGATATGGTAAAGAAGGAAAAATATAGAGAAATAGAGAGAGAAGTACAGAGGCTTGAAAATCTGTTCAATATAAAGGCTGTGCGATTGAAGGCACGTTATGAGACCAAGGCTATTCGTTATATGTTTGGGAATGGGGTCGAGGTTTATTGCGGTTGGGAAAAGCCTTACGATATCATGACTTGTTTGCATGACCATTATATTGACCATTCTTTTCCTGTGAAKGATGTGAAAAGTTATAGAGATTATTTGCGTTGTCTTCCTTCGCATTCTTCTTTGTTTTTKGATTACATAGAAAGCAGGGGATATGGTTTTTTAAGATTCAACGAATATTTGAACGATGACGAGGATGATTTTTGTTACGAGTGTGTTTTTGTTAATGACAATAAAGATGAGATACGCCTTTGGGTTAAAGATTTAGAAGAATGTGACAAGGATGGTTTGTATTCGAGTATCGATAATTTAGATTTGGAAAATTGTACGTCTGATGAT
>NZ_JACSIQ010000137.1:0-644 GCF_018812105.1 Gluconobacter sp. P1D12_c | reverse complement strand
TTTCAGCCTTAGATTTTGCAGCATCAACACGCTTTGCAACAGCACGAACATCAGCCAGAGCAATAGCTAAAGCCTTGGCTTGTTGCTTCTCCTGGTTCCACTGGTCCCGAGTGAAACGCATAAGAAATGGAGCAATACGAGTTAAGCCAGAAGGCTTCCCGACCTTATCCCAATAACTGTCCTGCCAATCTCTAAAAGATTGCTTATAGGCTTCATTTTGTTCCTTTGGAGATAACCCATCCGCCTTGGCCTTCTGCTTTGCACTATCCCCAGGATGTAAGCTGATCGCCTTCAAATCATCAGGAACGATGAAAGCATGAAGATGAGGAAAAGCCTCATCATCATGCCTGATGACTGTCTTCAACTGGTCCCCATACGTGTCCTGCAACCACTTGACCGACCGAGCTTGCCAACGCTTACAATCGGCATCCATCTCACCTGGCCAAGACAGAACAATGCACGCCATAGTATTTTGAGTGCTTCTGATTTTCCTGCTCTTGCCATTCTTCTGAACATCAACAGCACCATCGCAAGCCTGCTCATGCTCACGCTCAAGAGCTTCTAAATCCTGACCAAAAACGAGAACCGGCTTGCCTGGATTTTCAACATGCAAACAGGCATCCGGATTTCTCCGGGTAGCCTCA
>NZ_JACSIQ010000136.1:0-644 GCF_018812105.1 Gluconobacter sp. P1D12_c | reverse complement strand
TAGTTTACCTTTGTCGCGTGCAACGGCCATCCCTTCACGAGTACGCATCCGGATCAGATCGGCTTCAAACTCCGCGAAAGTCGCAAGGATGTTGAAGAACAACTTGCCCATTGGATCAGACGGATCGTGAATACTGTTCCCAAGTTGAAGCTTCACGCCACGGGATGCCAGGCTGTCGCCAATAAGCCGTGCATCAGGGACAGAGCGGGCCAGTCGATCAAGCTTTGGTACGACCAAAGTATCGCCACTACGAACAGCCGCCAGTGCCTGGTCAAGGCCGGCCCTTTCCCGGTTCGTGCCGGTGAAGCCCTTGTCGGTGTAAATACGATCGGCAGAAACACCGAGTTTGAGCAGTTCCTGATGCTGGGCCGCGAGATCCTGTTTGTCCGTCGAGCAGCGGGCATAGCCGATCATTATGTGTGTCATACGGGAAAGTGTAACGTATAAGGCCCCATGACTGCAAAACATATGGTACCACCTTTATGAGACACAGCACACGGCTGTATTCCATGACGTGTTGCACTTGTCCGGGACAGTCCGTCCAACGATCCCCTTCCGGACACATGAAGGAGACATCCGATCATGGCGCGGCGCCGTCTTCTGACCCGTGAAGCTCTCGCCCGACATTACGAGCCTTCTGTCGA
>NZ_JACSIQ010000135.1:0-648 GCF_018812105.1 Gluconobacter sp. P1D12_c | reverse complement strand
AATAGGGGTCACGACACGAAAGTGTACTTTACGTACGCTTAGAGTGAACCCAACAAGAACGTTGAGGCTGTTCTGCTGAGAGTTCGATAGACAGTTGGCCGAGAAATAGAAAACAGTTCTGAAAGATCGCTGATGGAGTAATCGCCGGTATCATACATCCGGCGAAGCTCTTTTTGCTGACGTTCAGAAAGCTTGGGTTTCTTTCCGCGTAGTTTACCTTTGTCGCGTGCAACGGCCATCCCTTCACGAGTACGCATCCGGATCAGATCGGCTTCAAACTCCGCGAAAGTCGAAAGGATGTTGAAGAACAACTTGAACATTGGATCAGACGGATCGTGAATACTGTTCCCAAGTTGAAGCTTCACGCCACGGGATGCCAGGCTGTCGCCAATAAGCCGTGCATCAGGGACAGAGCGGGCCAGTCGATCAAGCTTTGGTACGACCAAAGTATCGCCACTACGAACAGCCGCCAGTGCCTGGTCAAGGCCGGCCCTTTCCCGGTTCGTGCCGGTGAAGCCCTTGTCGGTGTAAATACGATCGGCAGAAACACCGAGTTTGAGCAGTTCCTGATGCTGGGCCGCGAGATCCTGTTTGTCCGTCGAGCAGCGGGCATAGCCGATCATTATGTGTGTCATACGGGAAAGTGTA
>NZ_JACSIQ010000134.1:0-650 GCF_018812105.1 Gluconobacter sp. P1D12_c | reverse complement strand
ATTCTAAACCACCAGCAGGAAGCCTGAAGCGTCGCCTGTCTTCCTGTTCCGAACGACACGCAAAACGCAGATTCTCATCAGCAGAATAATCCCGAGCTATAAGCCCAAGGTGCTTGCAGTCAGCAGATATCAGCCAGCAGATATCATCAACAGACCMCCCCAGATGGAACACATGCCCAAGCCATGAACGAGGATAATACCCCCCATCATATGACTGAGCTTTGATGACCCTTTGGGCCTCTAATTTCGTATATGAACGWCCTACGGATTCCATCCGAKACCACCAGTCTTGGCGGTCTTGTGTTGAACCATCGCCATCAGTTGTGTTATAATACTGATGTGGGTCGGGTTGTGACGTTCCTGCGTCATGAGCCTTCTCCTAACCTATCGGGCTTCTTCGATGTAATCCGCCAAGATATCCATCGATTTAACCTCGACTCACATTCTACCATAAAAATCAGATTATCAAGAACCATCCCACACAGATGGCCTACGGCCACACTACGTGGCTCCCGCTCTGCTCTCGATCTGTGATGCCGGACACAGCAAATCTGAGCTAATTATCTGCTCATGAAGCGAAGCTGTTTGAGCTATCTTTTTAATACTTATTTAGCCTTTAGCTTGGAGGTCGAAACCCCAATGCTAGACCC
>NZ_JACSIQ010000133.1:0-651 GCF_018812105.1 Gluconobacter sp. P1D12_c | reverse complement strand
CATGGCCGACACCTGTCAGGGTGCCACCCTGCGCCAGTTGGCGCATCTGCATGACTGGCATATCAGCGAGGCCGGATACGCCGAAGCCCTTGGCCGTATGGTTGCAGCCCATCGTGGGCTGCCCCTGGCGTCACTCTGGGGAGACGGCACATCGTCCTCAAGTGATGGTCAATTGTTTCATGCAGGTGGCAGAGGCGCTGCGATCAGCGATATCAATGCGCGCAATGGCAGTGAACCGGGCGTCAGTTTCTACACCCACATCTCCGATCAGTATGATCCGTTTTCGACCCGGGTGATTGCGGCGACGGCCGGTGAAGCACCCTATGTTCTGGATGGGCTGCTGTATCATGCCAACGGGCTTTCCATTGAAGAGCATTATACCGACACGGGTGGGGCATCGGATCATGTTTTCGGGCTGATGCCCTTCTTTGGTTATCGATTTGCGCCCAGGATACGGGATCTGAAAGAGCGGAAACTTCACCTGTTTCCAGATCAAAGCCCCGGTGATCTCCTGAGTGGAATGGCCGGTGACCCGATCAATACCGATCATGTTGCGGCCCACTGGGACGACCTGCTGCGTCTGGTCACATCCATTCGGAGTGGAACCGTGACGGCCTCGGCCATGCTGCGGAAGCTCGGATCTTATCCCCG
>NZ_JACSIQ010000132.1:0-658 GCF_018812105.1 Gluconobacter sp. P1D12_c | reverse complement strand
AATACCGCGCATTCGACACCTACCTTCTTCCGGAAGCCACGTTTGCAGCGATGCGCGCGCAAGGACCGTTGCCTCTGGCGATCAATGCTACGGCTGACACGTTCCTTTCTCAACGGCGTGCAGTGCTGGAAACCGCGCTGAACCGGGTGACGGCTCTTGCCAGGAAGGGCGAGTTGTCACAGGTCCGGCTTGATGCACATGGTCTTGTGATTTCGCCTCTGAAAGCAATTACACCCCCTGCTGTGGAAGAGTTGAGGCGGGCGGCTTACGACCGGCTGCCACGCATCAAGATTACTGATCTTCTGCTGGAAGTGGACCGCTGGATCAGCTTCACCGACTGCTTTACCCATCGCCGTTCCAGCCGTGTCGCGGATGACAAAAACGCCCTGCTGACGGTGATCCTGGCGGATGGGATTAATCTTGGTCTGACACGCATGGCCGACACCTGTCAGGGTGCCACCCTGCGCCAGTTGGCGCATCTGCATGACTGGCATATCAGCGAGGCCGGATACGCCGAAGCCCTTGGCCGTATGGTTGCAGCCCATCGTGGGCTGCCCCTGGCGTCACTCTGGGGAGACGGCACATCGTCCTCAAGTGATGGTCAATTGTTTCATGCAGGTGGCAGAGGCGCTGCGATCAGCGATATCAATGCGCGCAA
>NZ_JACSIQ010000131.1:0-658 GCF_018812105.1 Gluconobacter sp. P1D12_c | reverse complement strand
GGTCGGAATATCCCTCAGAGCCTTCACAAGAGGCTCCAGACGGCTCTGAAGCTGTTTCAGGCTCTCTCTGTCTTCCTTGGCCCGTTTGGTCGCTGTGCGGGCAACTGTGGCGCTCTGAACGGCAGGTTCATAATGCTGCTGAACGGTCTGACTGATGCGTTTTGCCACCTGCTCAGGGTCTTCCACAACACGGGTAAAAATCCCCTTCTTGAGCACCTGCGGTTCTAGGTCAGCAGGGGTCAGGTTTTTGTGCTCGGGTGCGTCCCGTTCTAGCGCCCCGTAGTAGGTTTTCAGCTTGGTGTGGGTGGCCTTGCTTCCTTCGATGCCGCGTTCCAGTCCGACAGGGCGTCCCACAACTCGCGCAAAGTCGGTCTGCATCTCGTTCAGGGCCTTGGCACCACCGAGGAACCGGCGGCAATTCAGGCGGCCTGTATCGGGGTCTTTTGGCACCACGTAGGCCGACAGGTGCGGCGTTTTTTCGTCCCGGTGAATGATGGCAGCGATCACGTTGTCCTTGCCGTGCCGCTCCTGAATCCAGCGCAACGCCTCGTTCAAATAGGGGTCACGACACGAAAGTGTACTTTACGTACGCTTAGAGTGAACCCAACAAGAACGTTGAGGCTGTTCTGCTGAGAGTTCGATAGACAGTTGGCCGAGA
>NZ_JACSIQ010000014.1:0-33954 GCF_018812105.1 Gluconobacter sp. P1D12_c | reverse complement strand
TTTTCTGATCTTCGACAGTCTGGCGCTTGCGCCATTTCGCAACGGTTTTCGGGTTGATCCCGAACTCCTCGCTCAGCGCCGCGAGCGAAGCCTGCGATCGCTGTAGGGCTGCTCGCACGGCGTGCGTGGTCGTGGCGCTGCCATGACGTATCTGTCCCATAATGCTTCCTTCCACTCTCGTGAAAATACCACACCATCAAACCCCGGGACTAAACACTTCCGGCCGCTTCACTCTCATGGTGCAGCCTGGTGTGTTCCGTTCCGAAGCCCGCGACGTCGGCAACCAGATACTGACGAGCAAGGGTAGTAGTGATTACGTTGGTGTCCCATACGGTCCCAAGGCCAGACTCATCCTCATTTACTTGCAGAGCGAAGGCCTCAAGAGCCGCGTTGTCTCCCTGGGTGCTACCCAAACGGCCTTCATGCGTAGCCTCGGCCTTTCCATCACAGGCGGCGTTCGCGGCTCCATCAATGCCGTCAAGAAACAGACCCTGCGTCTGACCCGCTGCCAGTTCGTCTTGCAATTCACCTCGGTTGGGGCCAATGGCGAAGAGCATACCCAGTTGACCGATGCACGCATTACCGATGGACTGGACTTCTGGAAATCCAGTTCGGGCGAGTGGAACGGCGTGGTCGAGCTGAACCAGAAATTCCACGAGAATCTTCTTGAGCATGCTGTCCCCTCGGACAAGCGTGGCATCGCGCATCTGGTTGGCAACAGCCTTGGTCTCGACCTCTATACATTCTTTGCCTACCGTCTGCCGAAGCTGAATAAGCCGCTCGAACTGAGTTGGTCGCAGTTGCAGGGGCAGGTGGGTGCGGAAATGAAGCAGCATCGCCAGCTGGGTGCGCGTATCCGTGAAATCCTCCCGGACGTCATGACCGCCTATCCCGAGGCGAATGTCGAAGTGACGCAGCGCGGTCTGCTCCTTCGTCCGTCTCCCTGCGTCGTGCCCCGCACCCAGGTCCGCGGCGTGACCGTGCGTAATGGCAAAATCCTCACATGAACGTTCGCAATCAGCCCAGATTGATTCCACGCTGAATCGGTGACGCCACCCACAATGGTCATGTTCTTTATGGCATAGTGCTCACATGGTTTTTCATGTCCGCTACATGTCCAGCTGCCATCAGGGACCAGGTCCGGCGAGGCTTTCATCGAGATGACTTTTCTTCTGTTCCAGCTCTGTACTCCATGTACAGAGCCAGGTAAGACGTCACTGATTCAGCGTGATTTTTGAATTTCTTCATTCATCTTGTGGTGAGGGGGATGGTATGAAGCAGGCCGGTTTCTTTGATGTTGAAGAGCGGCTTGCTCGGCTGCGTGGACTTGGTGACCAGAAATCACAGACGGGATTGTTCATCCGGACCGTCGATCTGGCGCGAGCCACTATGAGAATCGGGCTGGTCAATATCATTTATAATATGCGCCACTTCCTCCTCCTGGAATGAATCAGCCTCGCTGCGTAACAATCCAGCGGATGAGAGCTCCCGATCTGCTCAAAACGCGGAGCGGATGCCATAGTTCTTCGATCCCTCCAGTTGGAGGCCGAGACTCTTTTCTATCTCCATCACCGTCGTGGCAGCTGGGTGTCGGCGTTATGCGGATTGAGCGCGGGGATCCCGCCCAAGAAAGCGTTCTGCAAAACTGGCTGGAGAACTACGTTCTACCCGAATTTTCCAACCGGATACTTCCCGTCGATCTGGCAGTCGGCCGCCGCTGCGCTCACCTGAATGTTTCAGATCAGTGTCCGGAGCGCGATACCCTCATCGCCGCGACCGGACTGGTGCATGGCATGACGGTCGTGACACAGAACACGGAAGATTTCAGGTATTCCGGAGTGACAGTTCTCGGTCCATGAGAAGCATAGTATGGCCGATTGTAAAGGCGCCTTTAGCTCGTGAGAAGGACGCACCATCTGTTTGGTCCGCTGCCCGTACAGGTCGCTCTGCTGACTAAGTCTGGATCAGATTTCTACAAGAATATCATTGGCTCTTGAGCCTCGCTCACTTGTCCTATGGAATCATTGTATGGCGCGGAAAACTAGGCGCAATGTCCAGAACTTCAACTCGCAATGCTGCACTGGCTTTTTCGGGTAAACTCATCCCATAATCGGTCTCATCGCCGTTCCAGATGCGCACGACATGCCATGCGCCCTGTGTATCGTATGTGCCTTCCTCGACACGCACGACTTCATGGATGCCGCCATCATGGTTTCGGGAAAGGAAGTTGATGCGCGCACCAGTTCCGGCGACAAGAAAGTGTGTGGCGTCAAGACGAGCGACAAGGGCGCGACCTATTTCCTGACCGTCTGACGGTGCCTCTGCTGGATCCGGCAGTCCCCATGAGGCGCCGAAAGCGGCGCGAACCATCCAGCTTCCGAATATATGGGTCGGGGAGGGGAGCCCTCGTTCTTCAAGCAAAGCCGCTACATTGTTGTTGCTGGCAGCCGTGACAAGGGTTGGTATGAGTGGAGTGAGCAGGGTATTATCGCGGCCGTGGGCTGAAATTGCTTCGTCATGACCCGGGTCATCCACACCAAAAACGGAAGCACCGATGCCACCGCGCGCCATGAGGTCGTAGGTCCAGCGGGCGTTAGGAACCGTAATGCCGCTTTCGGACAGCCAGGGCGCGTTATCCTCTCGTTGATAGGGTAGTACGCCCCCATGGAACTGTTCGAGATTGTTGGTGTAGCTGTCTGTGCCGATAATGCTGATGGCAGGGCTCTGGCTTTTCCAGACGTTCAGCATGTCATACGTCGCGCCACCGCTCGGGAAGTCGGTGCCCGGATCTTTCAGGCCGCGATAATGCAGCCAGGCGTTGACATAAAGCGGAAGCGGATAGACTGCACGACCAGCTTCGGCGACCTGATTAATGTAGCGGGAGACCGCCCAGGCACTGAAGATTTCAGCCGCCTGTGAGCCAAAAACCTCGCTCCAGTTACCGTGACGTGATTGTCCTGTAGCGTTCAGGACGTCGGTGGGAACAGGGGCGTCGAATGTGCGGTCGGCAGTGACGGTGTGATCTCGGGCCGTGCCAAGCAGGCCTGGTTCATTTTCCACCTGCACCATGATGACCGTATGTCTCTTGGCGTCATGTTCTCGGAGATGGGTCATTAAAGCTTTGAAGGCAGCTTTATCGCGGGTGAGTGTCTGCTCCCCGAAAGGTGACATCCCGTCCAAGGGAAGGTGATCGGCGTTTTCAAGGCGCGGATAAGTCTGCGGATTTCGCTTTATCCAGAGCGGGACGTAATGTCCGGCACCATTCTTCCATGTGCCGAACCACAATAATATCAGCCGCACATGATGAGCGCGCGCACCGTCGATCAACTGGTCCACCGTGGAGAAGTCGTAATGACCGGGAGACGGCTCAAAAGTTTCCCAGTAAACGGGGGCCTGTACCGTGTTGACGTGCAAACGAGCCGCTGTGTCCCAGAATATCGGAAGAGTTGAGGGAAATGCGCTGGAATTGTGCATCTGTGCGGCAAGAACGAAAAAGGGCTTCCCGTCTACCTCCAGATGAAAATGACCGTCCTTTCCGACAAGACGCGGCATATCATCGGCAGTGGCCCTATGAGCGGATACCACGAGCACAAGGGCCGTTAATGCGGCTCGCAGTAAGAGCTGTGGTGTACGTAATGAGGGAAGGTTTGGTTGGGTACGGCACATGTCTGTCAGACCGGATGGCTGTCGGCAGCGGTCGTGATGATGCATGCTGCCGGGTTCTTAACGGGTATTATCGTCTATCGTATACTAAAAACTTCCGTATTAGAAACGTTTTTTCAGGGTATGCGCTTCTCCATCCTGTTGAGTTGTCGGGCAAGGAAAAGAGTGATGAGGGCCAGGGCAAGAGCGCACAGACACAGAATACCGAATAAGTTCTCGTAGTGCTGGCTTTGGACGGCCTGAGACCGGGCCGTGCTAATAGCCTTACTGGCGATTTCACTTCCCAGATACATACCTGCCCCCACGGTGAGGTAATATGCGCCAACCATGATGCCATTCAGGCTGGCCGGAGCGTATTTGGCGACGACAGCAAGTCCCAAGCCGCCAATCAGGACTTCTGCCATGGCAAGCGCGAGATACCCGCCCGTCATAAACCATGCGCTGGTCAGGTTTCCTGCGGCCAGATGTGTGCCGCCCCACCAGATCAAAAAGGCCACTACGACAAATCCGAACCCGATGGCGAATTTGGTCGGCAAGGAGACATCGCGGTTCCGACGGCTCAAGACGTTATAAATTCTGGCCATTGACGAGCTGAGGAGAATGATGAAAAGAGGATCCAACGCCTGAAATTGTGCAGCAGAAAAAGTGACAATCCGATGTCCCAAAAGACGGAAAGTCCCATCCACATTCGTCAGGGAGAACAGGGTGAGAGACGTCTGCATCTGCTGGTAGAAGCAGTAAAAGGCGATGCTTTGAATCAGCATGATGCCCAGGGTGGCCAAGTTTACTTTTTCGGACGGGGTTGCACGACGATAAAGGGTAGCCCAGAGAATGAATACTACTGTGAGGCAACTGAATACTGCTAAACGTGCAAGTGATGCACTATACAAAACAAACGTCACCGACAGTATACATAGGATAACAGATCCTGTTCCGAACGCAGTCGCACGCTTCGCGGAAACGGAGTGTCTGGTGAGTATGCCAAGATCGTGCAGTGTGCCGGTTTGCGTCAGGAGGATAAACAAGGCGCATGCTGGTCCAGCCACGCACAGAGAAAAGGCTAGCAGTGGATCAAATGTGTTTCTCACCCATGGAATAAGGAACATGGACAGGGCAGATCCCACGTTGGCTGCCATATAATAAAGCGTAAAAGCTGAATCTCGCTTCAGCGGAGATCTTTCGTAAAGGCGGCGCACCAGCTGGGCAGCATTGGGTTTGAAGAGCCCGTTTCCGGTCGCGACTAATGCCAGAGCAGGTTCGAAAAAAGACCGGGATGTCATGGTGCATGCAAGAAGTGCGTAACCAGCGCTTAACAGAAATGTGCCAAAGATGGCTGTCCAACGTGGACCGTATAAACAGTCACCAATCCATCCACCCAGAAGAGGGGTTGCGTAGGTCATTGCGGCGAACGCACCGACCATGAGATCTGCTCTGTGATCGGTTATGCCAAGTTGCTGAACCATGAACAGGAGCAGAATAGCATCTACACCATAAAACCCGGCCCGTTCTGCTGCTTCTGCGACCAAAACGGTAGCAAAGGAGGAGCGTCGTTTTTGAGGTGAGAGCGTATTTGAACCCATGACAACACCAAGTTTATTATTTCGTATACGATTACAGAAAGATCTCCGTTCTGGAAAGAAAACAATATGAAGGAATGATGGCGTAGGCTGTATTGTTGTTCAGCAATGGTATACGATATATGAAGTAGGATTACCTCATTCCGCGGCAGGTAGGGAGAAAGCCATGATTGTCAAAATGAAACGGCGCTTTCTGCTGGCTAGTGCGGCTGCAGGGAGTGTGAATGCCATTGTGGCAGGGGGGAGGCAGAGTGCTTATGCGGCACGGCTTCAGGGTGGCTTTGACGCAGATGTCACGCCAGTACCGCTTGCAAATATAAGGCTGTTACCCTCTCCGTGGCTGGACGCTGTCGAACGTAACAAGGTCTATCTTCTTAGTCTGGAAGCGGACTGTCTTCTTCACAATTTCCGCAAACAGGCTGGGCTCCTGCCGAAGGGCGCTCTGTATGGCGGTTGGGAAAGCGACACGATCGCCGGGCATACATTGGGTCATTACCTGTCTGCTCTGGCTTTGATGTATGCTCAGACGGGTGAAATCGCGTGCAGGGCGCGGGTCGTATATATCGTGCAGGAACTGGCTGTCGTTCAGGGGCAGTGGGGCGATGGCTATATCGCTGGCTTTACACGCAAAGAAAAAGACGGAGCGATGGTCGATGGCAAAAGAATATTTGCCGAGATTGAGGCAGGCGATATCCGTTCGTC
Source organism: Gluconobacter sp. P1D12_c (assembly GCF_018812105.1). Taxonomy (NCBI): domain Bacteria; kingdom Pseudomonadati; phylum Pseudomonadota; class Alphaproteobacteria; order Acetobacterales; family Acetobacteraceae; genus Gluconobacter; species Gluconobacter sp. P1D12_c. Next base: position 28,012 of record NZ_JACSIQ010000014.1, on the reverse strand, counting down.
CGGGTTCGATCTGAACGGAGCGTGGTCACCACTTTATAATCTCCATAAAACCTTTGCAGGTTTGTTTGATGCGCACATTCATTGTCAGTGTCATCAGGCTTTGGAAGTCGCAGTCGGGCTGGGAGAGTTCCTGGAGACCTTTTTCGGTAAGCTGACTGATGCTCAGGTGCAAAAGGTTCTGACCTGTGAATATGGCGGCCTGAACGAAAGTTTTGCGGAACTGGCGTCCCGGACAGGGGATGAGAAATGGCTGCATCTGGCCCGTCGGATTTATGATCGGCCCGTTTTGGATCCTTTGATGGAGGAACATGACGATCTGGCGAACCGTCATGCCAACACACAGATTCCAAAGCTTATTGGCTTGGGGCGTATTGCTGAAGTCAGTCAGGATAGGCGCTGGATGACTGGTCCGGAGTTTTTCTGGAAAGCTGTCACGCAGCATCATAGCTATGTGATCGGCGGCAACGCTGATCGGGAATATTTCTCCGAACCTGATACGATCGCACAGCATATTACCGAGCAGACCTGCGAGCATTGTAATACCTACAACATGCTCAAGCTTACCCGTCAGCATTATGCATCGAACCCGCAGGCTGCACTGTTCGATTATTACGAGCGGGCGCATCTGAACCATATTCTGGCGGCTCATGACCCGCAGACCGGCATGTTCACGTATATGACGCCCACGATTACGGCAGGTGTGCGGGAGTGGTCCACTCCGACGGAGAGCTTTTGGTGCTGTGTCGGCACGGGGATGGAAAGCCATGCCAAGCACGGGGATTCCATCTGGTGGCAAGGGAAAGAAACGCTCTTCGTCAATCTGTATATCCCGTCGCGGATGGTCTGGGCCCGCAAGGATGTTTCGTGGAGGATGGAAACCGGATATCCGCACGACGGGCGTGTCAGTCTTTTGGTGGAAGATCTGAAGTCCCCCATAGCTTTCAGGCTGGCACTGCGTGTGCCAGGCTGGGTCAGGGAGCCGATCCGTGTGGCCGTGAATGGCCAGGATGTGCCAGTGACTTCTTCTGATGGGTATATCGTTCTCGATCGGAAATGGCGTGTGGGAGATCACGTCGTGCTGGATCTTCCCATGACAGTGCGGACGGAAAGTCCGGTTGATGAACCGAAACTCGTGACGCTTCTGCGCGGGCCACTGGTGCTGGCGGCTGATCTGGCTCCGGCGGAAGGTGTGTATGATGCGGTAGACCCTGCCGTTGTTACTGACGATTTGACGCAGGATCTTGTTCCGGTGGAAGATCAGGCCTCCGTTTTTCGCACGATACAGTCAGGGCGGCCGTCTCAGCTTGAGTTCAGGCCTTTTTACGCTCAGTACAGGCGACGGAGTGCCTTGTATCTCCGTTGTTTTTCAGAGGCGGAGTGGACACAGGAAGAAGCGTCTTATCGCAAGGAGCAGCAGCGTCAGAAGGACATCGCTGCACGAACGATCGATGTGATTCATCTGGGGGAAATGCAGCAGGAGCATGACCATGCTCTCCGTGCAGAAAATTCCTGGCCCCTGGTCTATCGTGGACGAAACGGGAGGGATCTGCGTTCTGGCGGGTTTATTGAATGCACCATGAAAACCAGACCGGGACCACTGGCCCTGAAGGTGACTGTGTGGAGTGCGGACATTACCCGCACGCGTGGTGCCCGGCTTCTGGTAAACGGCAGGGCGCTTCCCGATGTGAAATGGCCTGCTGACAAGCCTGCACAGTTCGTGGACGTGGAGGCCCTGATCCCGGAAGCCTGGGTACGTGGCAGGAAGATCTTCACTCTGAGGATTGAGCCCGGTAGTGGCCGGACAAGCGGACCGTTCTTTGACGTCCGTGTGCTGTCTGTCAGGTCCTGAGCGTTATGCGCGAACGGGCAGGTGTGTGGCTGACGGAAGTGTCCTGAGGCCACAGGCAGCGGCCCAGTGATGGATGAGGAGTGCGAACAGGATCGTGACGATATCATCGTATCCATGGCCCAGGTGTGAAGTGCCTTCGAAAGGGCCAAGCCACGACAGGACGAGCAGTCCCAGAAAATAGACTGGCATCCAGAAGCTGCACCGGAGGTTCTGTTTCCAGTCATCGCGAGAAAGACTTCGCCAAGCCGCAGTCATGAAAATGGCAGTCAGGGCGAGCAATGTTGGCATTAGCCAGCTCAAGGTGTGCCAGCCCGTCCAGAGAACAATCAACGATGCGATGGCGAAGGCCAGTGGGGAGAGAATTTCAAAGCATGGTGTGCGGAAAGGGCGGGACAGTTTAGGCTGGGAACGACGCAACGCCGCGGCAGAAGGTGGGGCCATGGCATAGCTGAGCATCAGCGCAGACGAGACGACCCCGATCAGGGCCTGCCATGAAGGAAATGGTAATGTCCAGAAAAGGGCCAGTCCGAAGGTCAGCAGCAGGGCCTTGTCCGGTACGCCGCGTTTCGTGTCGACTTTCTGGAAAACGGGAAAGAACGTGCCGCTTCTGGACCAGGCATAAATCACGCGGGCCGTGGACGACATATAGATATTGCCAGTCCCGGTGGGAGAAAGAATGGCATCTGTCACAACCAGAATAGCTAGAAAGCCCAGCCCGAGCTGTACGGCGATATCATGAAAGGGAAGAGCCATGCGCGTTGAGAGACCGCTCCAGCCTGTCGCGAGCAGAGTGCTGGGTAGCGCGCCGATAAAGGCGGTCTGTAGCAAGAGATAGACCAGCATGGCTAAGATTATGGAGGCCATGAGTGCGATAGGAATGGTTCGCTGAGGATTGCGGACCTCACCTGCTACGGACAGAATGGGTGTGAGTCCCAGATAAGCGAATACGACCCCACCGGCGGAGATGGCCGTTTCTACGCCTTGAAATCCATGCGGCGCAAATCCATGCAGGCTGAAATTGTCCATGCGCAGATGAGCCAGCAGCAGCACGATGACCAGTGTCGGAACCAGAAACTTGAAAACGGTGACGATGTTGTTGATCAGGGCAAAGCTGCCGATGCCGCGCCGGTTAATCGCATAAAGCACCACCATGACCGCGAATTGCACGAGCCATCCTGCCAGCGTGGGATCGCCATTGGCGTTGCGGGTTAGTCCGCCTGTCCAGGCATCGGCATATTGTCTGGCCGCGACGATCTCGATGGAAATCAGGCTGGAAAAGGCGATGGTGGTCATCGCTCCGGTCAGGAATGCGGCTGTTGATCCATGTGCCTGCTCTGGATAACGAACCACACTTCCCGCCAGAGGCAGGGCGGCGCCAAGCTCACAGTAAACCAGCCCGATCAGCAGGACGGCCACGCCTCCGATAAGCCAGGACAGAATACTGGCAGGACCGGCCATATCAGCCACATGGGCTGCTGCGAACAGCCAGCCAGAACCGAAGATGGACCCGAAGCCGATCATGGTCAGGTCGAAAAGGCCAAGGCGCTGTCGGAAATAGCCTGATTCCTCGTGGGGCATGAAACACTCCTGTTATCCGGGCTGCTTGAGCTGACGTCTGTTCCGGGTTTTACGGGGAGACGCTTCTGCGAAGGCCTGCGGGAAGGAGTTCGTCCGGCAGGTCCTGATAGCAGACCGGGCGAAGGAAGCGTTCCATGGCTGCGGTGCCGACAGAGGTGCTGCGCGGGTCCGTTGTAGCCGGGAAGGGACCGCCATGCACCATGGCAGCACAGACTTCCACACCAGTGGGCCATGCATTGGCCAGGATACGACCAACCTTGCGCTCCAGCAGAGGCATGAGCGCCCGGGCCATGGGGATGTCAGCGTCTTCCAAATGCAGAGTGGCGGTGAGCTGCCCTTCAAGTCCGCTGGTTAGGGCTTGCAGGGTCTTTAAGTCCGGACAAGACACGATCAGGGAGCAGGAGCCGAAAATCTCATGCTGCATGAAGGGGTCTTTCATGAAGCTTTCGGCCTCGGTGGTGAAGACGGCGGCCTGACAGCCAGACGCATCTCCTTTCGGTCCACGTCCCAGCAGTGTTACGCCTGTGCGTTCGGCCAGAGCTTTCACGCCTGCGTCGTAAGCTGCGTGAATGCCGCCTGTCAGCATGGTGGCGGCCGGGGCGGTTTCAAGCGCTTTGCGTGTGCTGTCCTGAAACCGGTCCAGAGCCGGGCCAGCCAGGGCCAGGATCAGTCCTGGATTGGTGCAGAACTGACCCGCGCCCATGGTCAGGGAGCCAACAAAGGCGGACCCGAGTTTTTCGGCTGTGTTTTCCAGGGCGTTCGGCAGCAGATAGACAGGGTTGATGCTGCTCATTTCTGCATAGACGGGCACAGGAACAGGACGGACGGCTGCAATCTGGCTGAGCGCCAGACCGCCTGTGCGAGAACCCGTATACCCCACAGCCATAATGGCCGGATGGCGGACTAATGCAGCCCCGAGGTCATGATCCGGACCACCAAGAAGCGAGAATGTTCCGTCCGGCAGGTTGTTCTTTTTTACGGCGGCCTGAATGGCACGACCGACCAGTTCGCTGGTGCCGGGATGCGCCGGATGCGCCCTGACCACTACAGGACATCCCGCAGCGAAGGCGGAGGCTGTATCCCCTCCCGCTACTGAGAACGCCAAAGGGAAATTACTGGCTCCGAAGACGGCAACCGGGCCGACCCCGATACGGATCTGACGCAGGTCGGCCCTTGGCATCGGGGTGCGATCCGGCAGGGCTGGGTCAATCCGGATATCGAAGCAACGTCCGGCGCGCAGTTCCTGTGCGAACATGCGGAGCTGACCCATGGTGCGCCCTCGTTCGCCGGTCAGGCGGCCTAGTGGTAGCCCGGTTTCAGCATGGGCACGATCCAGCAGAGGCTGGCCAAGGGCTTCGATTGCGTCCGCGACGTCCTCCAGGAACTGTGCACGAGTATCGGGGGAAAGGGCACGGAACGTATCAAACGCGGCGTCTGCCAGTTGGCAGGCGCTGTTGACGTCCTCGGGTGTTGCGCAGGAAAAGGCGGTTTCCAAAGCATCACCCGTCGTTGCATTGACGGCATGAAATGTCCGGGGACGGAGAACTGTGTTCTGACCAATCAGAAGGGCACCTGTCAGGGTCATGAGGAGTCCTTTTTATTTCGTGAAAACAGGGGAGACAGGCTGAACCTGTCCGGATTGAATGCTGTCGGCAAAGGCGTGCCATGCAGGAGATGCGCGGTTATGAGCTCTGCCGTGATGGGAGCGAGGGTGAGCCCCAGGTGGTTGTGTCCGTAGGCTGCAACGACGCGAGGTGTATGACGGAGAGTCCCGAGAGCCGGAAGATAGTCCGGCAATGTCGGCCGTGAACCATGCCAGCGACTGAAAGCGGATGCGACGGGAAGGCCAAGCTCCCGGACATGGGCTTCCAGCCGGTCCCATTTGCGCGGGTCCGGGCTGGAAGCATCCCGTGTGAATTCGACAAAAGATGTTGCGCGCAGCCGTGGTCCAAAACGGGTGACGACAACGGCTCGATCTTCAAAGACCACGTTGGGGAGCGTCCAGCCGCCACCATGGTCCCATTCCACGTGATAACCACGCTCCGCGATGAGGGGGGCTGTGACCTGCGGGAGGAGGTCCCCTGAACGGACGCCGCAGGCGACGATGACCCGGTCCGCGACAAGATCACCGTCTGTCGTTCTGACGCGAACGTCCTTCACTGTATGATCAATGTTCAGAGCCATCGCTGGCAGATGAACGCCGCCGCACAGCGTGAAACGCGCCAGAAGCCTGTCGAGAACATCTCGGGGGCTGGTAATGTGAGCTGTACCCCCAAAATGGACTCCGGCCTTTACCGGAGAGGAGAGGGCCCGATTAAAGGTGTCTATCAGTCCGGCTTCGACGCGCTTGGCTATGGCGGTCCCGCTGTCTGCTTGCAGGGAGGCAATAGCGTTTCGCTCGGCGGTGGCGCCTTCCCAGAGCTTGATAATGCCTTGAGGATCCAACAGGTCTGGCTGGTCCAGGGTTTCAGTCAGCCGTTTCCATGCAGGAAGCGCGTCTGCCATGAGGCTCTTCAGGGCAGAGTCCCCCTGACGGACGGTAACTGGACGACAGGCGTTCAAAAACCGGAAAGACCAGGGCAGCCATGCCTCTATATTGCGCCAGTCCAGCGCGACAGGACCTCGCGGGAACAGGTCCGTCACAACGCGGGACGCGGTGGAGAGACGGGCCAGAACCTGCACCTGTTCGGTGGCGATGTGCCCGGCATTACCCCATGAGGGCGGTGTGGCATCCGGCTCGGCCACAAGTGTGACGGCGCATCCCTGTTCCTGAAGGCGCAGGGCGCAGCATCGTGCCACGATCCCACCACCCAGCACGAGCACGGAACGGGGAGCAGGACGCGTGGATGTCACAGTTTCCGACATGCGCGTTCCAGCCAGGCATAGTCCTCTGTTGCCAGATGCGGGCCGATCTGAGCCAGAACTTCGGCGTGATAGTCGTTCAGCCAGCTCCGTTCCACGTCTGTCAGACGGGAGGGGACGATACCGCGCTGATCTATCGGGGCCAGGGTCAATGTTCTGAAGCAGAGCATGTCGCCGGTCTCGGTTCGATGCGCCAGGCAGGTTTCCATCTGGTTTTCCAGCCGGATGCCATGGGAACCGGGAGCGTAGAAACCGGGTTCGTTGGTCAGAACCATGTGTTCGCAGATCGGGTCCAGAACCGGGCGTCGGGTGAAGCCGAGCGGCCATTCATGTACGGACAGGCAACTCCCCACGCCATGTCCGGCCCCGTGATCGAAATCCAGACCTTCCTGCCAAAGCGCCAGCCGAGCCAGCGGGTCCAGTCTGTATCCATGCGTGCCCGCAGGAAAAACGGCGGAATGCAGAGCGATCAGCCCCTTGAGCACACAGGTATAATGCGTTTTCCATGCTTCGGGAGGTGTGCCGGTTCCCATCCAGACGGTACGGGTAACATCGGTGGTCGCATCAGTGTACTGGCCGCCGCTGTCGATGAGCAGGAAAGTATCGGCCTGCACCGTGTCGCAGTGCTCCTGCGTGGGAGCATAGTGCATGATGGCGGCATTCGGCCCGGTGCCTGCGATGGTGTGGAAGCTGGGTCCAATGCAGCTTTCGGCCTCCCGGCGAAGGGCAAGAAGATGGTCCGAAATGGCGATTTCGGTCTTGCCGACGCCATGGACATCGAGCCAGGAGAGGAAGCGGCACAGGGCAATGCCATCCAGAAGATGGGCACGGCGCATACCGTCCAGCTCTGCCGGTGTCTTGCTGGCGCGGGGCATCAGGCACGGGTCCGTACCGTGGGCGAGCGTCGCATTTGCGCTCTTGAGTGTAACGGTGAACCAGACCGGGCAGCGGGCCGGGTCCAGACGAATGGTTTTGCCGTGAAGGGTCTGTAGAACCTGTGCCATTTCTGCGGATTTTCGTACGCGAACCGCATCGCCCAGATGAGTGCTGACGCTGCCATCGATGCGAGAAGGATCGATGAACAGATCGACTGTTTCGTCCACATGCAGGACGGCGAAACACAGGGCGACCGGTAGAAAAGGCAGATCCCGTCCGCGAATGTTCAGCAACCAGGCGATACTGGTTGGGTCGGGCAGGAGAACGGCGTCCTGACCGTTCTGGCGCAAAATATCTGCGATGTCCCGGATCTTGGCGTGGTTCTCACGTCCCGTCAGTTCCAGGGGCTGTACCAGAACCGACGATGAAGGCGGCGCGGGGCGATCCGTCCAGATCCCGTCAATCGGGTTGCGGTTCAGAGCCACCATCTGGCATCCGGCCTTCCGGAAGGCTTCGATATCCTGAACGCTGACGATGCGGGGGTCATAGCCGATGGCTTTTCCCGTCGCATGTTCGGCTGCCCAGAGAGGTGGGACGGTTTCGTACATGTGCTCGATGGACCAGACGGATTGTTCCACCTGCTGACGCATCTGGATCTGGTATCGGCCGTCGGAGAACACGGCCGCCGCCTCTGGCAGAACGAGTGCCAGACCCGCGCTGCCGGTAAAGCCGGTCAGCCATGCAAGACGTTCGGCACAGGCGGGTACATACTCGCCCAGATGTTCATCGCTGCGGGGAAGGAAGAACCCATCCACGCCAAACTCTGACAGAGCATGGCGGAGAGCAGTCAGGCGGCCCGCAAGGGGAAGAGAAGACATGCGGGATATCCTTCTTTCAGGTCAAAAATTCAGTTGAACGGGGCGGTGAAACTGTGTGCTGGTTCGGTGAACCAGCGTGGGCCGTCTTCCGTCATGTAGAAGTGGTCTTCAAGCCGGATCCCAAATTGCCCCGGAACAACGATCATCGGTTCGTTGGACATGCAATGCCCGGCCTTAAGAGGCGTTGCATTCCCACGAACAAGATAGGGCGCTTCATGGATGGACAGGCCGATACCATGCCCGGTGCGATGAGGTAGCCCGGGGAGGGTGTAATCCGGGCCCAGGCCATGCCGGACAAGGACAGCACGGGCCGCATCATCCACTTCATGGCATGGCACGCCGATCCGGGCCGCGTTGAAAGCAGCGTATTGTGCTTCCTTTTCGATGGTCCAGATGCGTTCCTGCTCGGGGTCGGGCTTGCCGAAAGCGAAAGTGCGCGTGATATCGGAATGATAGCCATCCAGTCGACAACCGGTATCAATCAGGACCAGATCGTTCTCCTTCAGGACCTGATTGTCCGGAATGCCATGAGGGTAAGCCGTAGCGTGACCAAACTGTACGGCGCAGAAATAGGACCCGTTATCCGCACCAAGCTCCCGATGACGGGTATCGATGAAATGTCGTATCTCGCTTGCCAGAAGGCCTGGTTTCAAAAACGAGCGGGCGTCTTTGTGAACCTGCAGTGTTATGGCCATGGCATGCGAGATCAGCGCGATTTCCTCGGCTGACTTGCAGGCCCTCATGCCGGAAATCAGCCCGTTGTCATCTTCAAGAACAAGGTCGGGTCGCGCCCTGCGCATGGCGGTCACGGTGCCGAGGGTGAAGTCCGGGTCCAGGGCGATGCGTGTTCCTGCAGTGTAGGGTGCAAAGGCACACAGGGCCGGATTTTCATCTTCCTGCCAGGTGGCGATTTCCGTTTCCGTCTTAAGGCAGGCCTTCAAAGATCCTGTTTCAAAATGCGGGCAGACCATCACAGGCGTCCCCTTACGGGGAATGACGAGCGTAACCAGCCTCTCTGTTGCATCCCAAGGAACCCCGGTGAAATAACGCAGGCTGTTTCCAGCATTCACTGCAAGGGCGTCAAAACCGGCGGCTTCGAGGTGGCTTTGGGCTGCGTGGATACGCTGCGTGAAAGATGCTGTGTTGATGAAAGCGGGTGGGGCAGGGAGAGGGCTTGAGTTGCTCACGGGATGCGTTTCCAGCCTCAAAATAGGACGGTTATTACGTATACGATAGACGAATTATCAAGCTCGAACAAGTGATCCGTTTTGTGCTCGACACAGTCTCGTACCGTGTTCGGCTGAGTTGTCATACTGAATTGAGATGACTTTTTTCATGATGGGAAGAAGACGCGCTTTACCGGTTTTAAAGAGCGTGATACGTATACGATATAATTTTTACAAAATTCGAGAGGGGATCCCGGATGGCTCTGGAAATGACTTGGGAAGGTGTTTTCCCTGCAGTGACCACTCAGTTCAACGAAGACCTGTCCGTTGACCTGAGCGGAACGCAGAAGGTGATCGATGCACTGATCAATGATGGGGTGCACGGTCTGGTCATGATGGGGACGTGCGGCGAGAACAATTCGCTCGAACCCGACGAAAAAGTACAGATTTTGGAAGCGGCGCGGGAAGTTGCGGGAACGCGTGCGCCGCTTTTCGTGGGTGTGTCTGAAATGACGACGCCGCGTGCTGTGGCGTTTGCCAAGCAGGCTGCAAAAAGCGGCGCTGATGCACTCATGGTCCTTCCGGCCATGGTGTATGTGCCCAAGCCGAATGAACTTGTTGCCCATTTCCGTGCGATTTCGCAGGCGACTGACCTGCCGATCATCATCTATAACAATCCGACCTCGTATCGTGTGAACGTCGAACTGGATGTTCTGGCGGAACTGGAAGACTGCAAGACCATCGTCGGGCTGAAGGAGAGTTCTTCTGATACGCGGCGTTATACCGATGTGCCCAACCGCTTTGGTGATCGTTTCCTGATGATGGCGGGTCTGGATGATGTGGCGTTCGAAGGACTGACCCTTGGCGCCAAGGGCTGGATTTCGGGTTTAACCAGTGCCTTCCCACAGGAATCGGTGGCGTTGGTTGGGTCTCTTGCGCGGGGTGATATCGATACGGCTTTGCGGATCTATCGCTGGTTCATGCCGCTCCTGCACCTGGATGCCGCACACGATCTTGTACAGTCCATCAAGCTTGCGGAGCAGGTGATGGGGCGTGGTAGTGAGCGGGTCCGTTCGCCGCGTCTCCTGCTTGAAGGTGCACGCCGCAAGCAGGTGATTGATATGGTGGAAGCCGCAGCGGCCAGTCGTCCCAAGCTGAGCTGATCGCTTTTATACCCAGCCGACTTCCTGTTATCTGAGGTCGGTTTTGTTACCTGATCTGTTTTCCGGAAAGCTGGGTCAGGCATGAGAACGTCATGCCTGACGGGAAGGGTTCTGCATTATGCTGGTTTGTTGCGCGCGACGAGGTTCAGGTTTTCAGCGTGTGGCTTTGATGGCGACGGTGGTCCTCTTGGGAGGGATTGGTTTGTCGCAGGCGAGAGCTGCAACAAATGATAGCGCGCAAAAAGCCTTCCATGATCTGTATGAGCAGGAATGGGCTTGGCGGATGGACCTTCAGGGAAGTCTGCTGGATGGCAAACCGTCGGCGCATCTGCCCAAGGAAGATCCTGATACGCAGCAGGTCCGACTGGAAACATGGACTAAAACGCTGGAAAAACTGAACGCCATCCCTGTGCAGCAGCTTTCCGCGCAGGATCAGGTGAACTACGCGGTCTACAAGCAGCAGTTGATGGTTCTGCTGGAAGACCAGAAATTACGGGGCTGGGAAATTCCGTTTGATGCGGACTCAGGCTTCTGGAGCGATCTGCCGCCTTCAGACGTCTCGTTTCTGGCTGAAAAGGACTACCGCGATTATATTAGCCGTTTGCAAGAAACGGGCCGGTATTTCGCTGATGAGATTGCCGCCATGAAAGCGGGCCTGGCGCGCGGCTTCGTTCAGCCAAGGCTGATTGTGGAGCAGAGGCTCCATGATCTTGAGAAAATGGCCTCTGTCACGCCGCAAAAGAGCGCGTTCGCTCCACCATTCCAGCATTTCCCGGACGGGATTTCACCCAAGACACAGGATGCCTTACGCAAGGATGGTCTGGCTGCCATTCGTGATACCGTCATTCCCGCATACAAGACGTTGTATGCTTTCATGAAGGACGATTATTTCCCTCATGCCCGTGCTTCGTTGGGGGCTGAAGACCAGCCGGATGGGGCTGCATATTACCGCTCCCAGATCCGGGAATACACGACGCTGGATATGAGCCCGGACGAGATTCACAAGATCGGTCTGAAGGAAGTTGCGGGCCTGCACAGGCAGATGCTCGACGTCATATCGGAAACGCATTTCAAAGGCGATTTTTCGGCTTTCCTGAAATTTCTGCGGACTGACCCGCAGTTTTACCCAAAAACCGGCGATGAATTGCTGAAAGATGCTGCATGGTTGGCCAAACGGGTTGACGGCAAGGTTGGTGATTTCATCGGGCGTCTGCCACGAGGGCGTTTCACGATCGAGCCTGTTCCCGCTGATGTGGCTCCGGTCTACACCGCAGGGCGCGGTGGCCCGCATGTCTATTTGGTGAATACCTACGATCTGCCGTCCCGCCCGCTTTATGCCCTGCCAGCCCTGACGCTGCATGAATCCTCGCCAGGGCACTCCCTGCAACTGTCTCTGGCAGAAGAACAACCGGAAGTGCCCCCTTATCGCCGGTTCAACTATATTTCGGCCTATGGGGAAGGCTGGGCGCTGTATTGCGAATATCTCGGCAACGAAATGGGGATCTACGAAACGGCGTATGATCGCTTCGGGTATCTCTCCTATCAGGCGTGGCGAGCAGCGCGGCTGGTTGTTGATACCGGCTTGCATCATTTCCATTGGAGCCGGGAGCAGGCGCGGGCTTATCTGCGTGAGAACACTGCGCTTTCCGAACATGAAATTGACACCGAAGTCGATCGATACATCGCGTGGCCTGCTCAGGCACTTTCCTATTATCTCGGGGAGGCCGATATTCGCCGGAACCGTGTGCGCGCCCAGAAGGCCTTGGGGAAGGCTTTCGATATCCGTGCGTTCCACGATGCGGTTCTTGCGACCGGGTCTGTTCCTCTTCCGGTGCTGGATGCTGCAATCGACCGTTTCATTCAGAGCGGCGGCCGTTCTCCCTACGCCGTGACATCCGGTGAACAGGCGCGATAGGCCGTTCTGAAAACAAAATAAAATCCTGCGACGGACTGAACGCCATGCGGCATACGTTTTTTTGCATCGATGGACATACGGCCGGAAATCCTGTCCGCCTCATTTGTGGAGGCGCGCCACTCCTGCGCGGGGCCTCCATGGGCGAGCGGCGGCAGGATTTTCTGGAACGGTTCGATTGGATACGGACCGGGTTGTGTTTTGAGCCGCGTGGCCATGACATGATGTCCGGTGGGTTCTTCTACCCCCCAACACAGCCGGATACCGACGCGGGCATTCTGTTCATCGAGACTAGTGGATGTCTTCCCATGTGTGGACATGGGACGATCGGGTTGGTGACTTTCGGGTTGGAGCACGGACTGCTTGTCCCACGGACACCCGGAAAACTTCGGCTTGAGGTGCCTGCGGGGATAATCGACATTACCTACATCGAGGAGAACGGCCGCGTGCGGAGCGTGGCGATCCGGAATGTGCCTGCCTATGTTGCGGCGACGGGCGTGAAGATCGATGTGCCTGGTTTGGGGCCGTTAACGGTTGATGTTGCCTATGGCGGGAACTTCTACGCCATTGTCGAGCCGCAGGGAGGATATGAAAGTCTGGATCAGCTTAGCGCGCAGCGTATTCTGGACTTCAGCCCGGTGGTGCGTGAGCGGATGCGTGAGGCAATCACGCCGTTCCATCCACTGGATGAGCGTATTCAAGGCGTGAGTCATGTCCTGTGGGTCGACACGGACACAACTGCCTCCCGGGGGCGCAACGCGGTCTTTTATGGTGATCATGCCATTGATCGCAGCCCCTGCGGGACTGGAACCTCGGCGAGACTTGCCCATCTGTATCACAAAGGTGTTCTTAAAGTGGGAGACGTCTTTACCCATGAAAGCTACATCCGCAGCGTCTTCAAGGGGACGGTTTCGGAAGAAACGATGCTGGGGGGACATAAAGCCATTATTCCCATTATTGAGGGAAGTGCCGTTTCGACGGGTTTTAATACGATCTGGATTGATGATGAGGACCGCTTCTGTCACGGATTCCAGGTTTCCTGATCTGGTGAGTGGCGTGGGTGCCTGCCGCCGTGAAGGTGGTACAACATGACTGGCATGGAGAATTTTGCTGTGTTCCTACGATATGGTCTGGCGGGTCTGCTGCTGGTTTGTGCTCAGGCGGGCGGTGTGGCTCTGGCGGCTCCCGGTGCAGGAATTTCGGCACAGGTTGCTCCCGCCGTTGCAAGTGGCAGTCGGGCTTTTGCGGCACTTCTGGATGAGGAATGGCAGTACCAGCTTCGGACTTCACCGGAACTGGCCACGACCATTGGCTACTATCGATACAACAGGTTCTGGACGGACTATTCCCTTGAGCAGGTTTCAAAGGATTCCGTGACGAGTGCTTGGTTCCTCAAGCGCTTTCAGGCTGTCGATCCCGCGGCATTGACGGAACAGGAACAGATCAGCCGTGCGATGATGATCCGCCAGCTTCAGGACAAGCTGGAAGGGATCAAGCTTAAGACCTATGAAATGCCGATTGATCAGGTACAGGGCGTGCAGCTGATGCTGCCCGGTTTTGTCTCCTCCATTCCTTTCGACACGGCAGCACAATATCAGGATTATCTCGCACGGCTCCATGCGTTGCCGACGGTTCTGGCTCAGCTCAAGGCGCTGGCGCAGCAGGGCATGAAAGATGGCCTGGTTCCACCGCGCTACCTGCTGGAAAAGGTTGTTACACAGTTGCTGGAGGTTGCCGAACCTGCCGGGGTCAAGAATGTCTTTGGCCAGCCGGTGGAGACCTTCCCTAAAGGGATCTCTCCCGAGCAGCAGAGGCAGCTGCGGCAGAGCATCCTGAAAGCGGTGGATACAGAAGTCCGTCCTGCGTTCGCGGCCTTCGCAGAGTTCGTAAAAACGGACTATGTCCCTCATGGTCGAGAGCATGAAGGCGTGTGGTCATTGCCGAATGGGGACGCCATCTATCGGTATGATATCCGGGCTCAAACGACGAGTTCGATGACGTCGGAAGAGATTCATCAGCTCGGCTTGAAACAGGTGAGCCTGATTGAGGGGCAGATGACGGCCATCGCCCACAAGCTGGGTTTCGCGGATCTGGCAGCTCTGCGCGCGTCCGTTGATCATGACCCGAAGCTTTACGCCCATTCGCGAGAGGAAATCCTCAATAGATATCGTGCGGCGATCGCGCAGATGTGGCCCGCCCTTCCGAAGATTTTCAACAGAATACCCAAAACGCGCTTGGAGGTGCGATCCGTGGAAAGCTACCGGGAGGCAGATGCTGCGGGGGCAGAATATCATCAGGGAACGCCGGATGGGTCTCGGCCTGGTATCGTGTTCGTCAATACCGGCGACTACACCAAGCGTGACCTGTATACCATTGAAGACACAGCCTATCATGAAGGCGTGCCGGGGCATCATTTCCAGATTTCACTGGCGCAGGATTTGCCGTTGCCAGCGTTCCGCCAACAGGGCGCGTATAATTCCTACATTGAGGGATGGGCCCTGTATGCGGAAGGGCTCGGAAAAGAGCTGGGCTTTTATCAGGATCTGTACAGCGACTATGGGCGCCTGAACGGGGCGTTGCTTCGCGCGGATCGTCTGGTTCTGGATACGGGCGTGCACTACAAACACTGGACGCGCCAGCAGATGAGCGATTTCTTTCATGCGCATCCGCCGACGAGTGAGCCGGATATGCAGGCTGAAACGGATCGTTATGTTGCTTGGCCCGGGCAGGCTTTGGGCTACATGCTAGGACAGCAGACCATTCTGCAGCTTAGGGAACAGGCCCGAACAGAACTTGGGGACAAGTTTGATATCAAGGCATTTCATGATGTGATTTTGGAAAATGGTGCGATGCCGCTGGATCTTATGTCCGAACAGGTAAAAGGCTGGATCGCTAAAACCAAAGGTTCTTGACGGCTTCTTTGCCTCCTCTGCTTATATCAGCCTAAGAAGAGGAGGTACCTTCTAACTAATGGCGCTCTCGGACGCCAACTGGTTGCGTAGATCGTTCAATGTGTCTGCAATATGCTGGGTCAGAAGAGCTTCAACCTCTGCAGCGTCCCGGTTGATCCAGGCTTTCAGCAACTGCCGGTGCTCTTCTACGGCACGCTTGTCCCGCCCCTGTGTGCTGAGATGCAGGCGCACATAGCGATCCGCAATGACACTAATGGTTTCCAATAGACGATAGGTCAGTCTTCCGGCCCCCGGCTGGACAAGGGAAAGGTGAAACAGTCGGTTATAAAGACTGTGATCCTGATCTTTATGTCGAATGACGGTTTCAAGTTCTGAAAGATGACGGCGTGCGGCCTTATGGTCGGCAGCAGTCGCAACAAGCGAGGATTTGGCAGCGGCTTCTGGCTCCAGTCGTATCCGGAGTTCGAAAACTTCCTCTGCTTCGCTGGCCGAAAGCGTCGCGACAGTGAAACCCCGCTTGGCATGGGCAACGACAAGGCCGTCCTGCTCTAGCCGGGCCAGCGTCTCGCGAAGGGGTATCTTGCTGATATTGAGCTCTGCGGCTACAGCATCCTGTCGGATTGGCTGATCAGCCGCGAGTGCACCACTGAGAATCTGTTCCCGCAGAATATCATAAAGCTGATCACTAATCGTTCTGACAATTAGAGGCTGAATCTTCCCGGTCTGGGCTTTCATGAGGGGTCTGAGTCTCTTCGCATTGTTTGGTCTTATTATACATGGCTGGCCTCGGATGCGAACACTCCTCTTTGTGCAGATTTTAGTACATAATGTGAAAACTTATATCGTATACAATTATTCAAAAGCGTAAGATGTTCGCACCATAATTCATGTTCCGAGAGGCTTGGGCCGTGATTGATCCAAAGAAGTTTCTGGTATGATCCGTCGTCGTTTTTTTCTTCTTGGCAGCGTTACATTGGGGGCATGGCGCGCCATGTCTGGTCAGGCTTTTGCCTCCTCGTCTTCTGAAGATGAATGGTTGGTCAAAGAAGATCTGACGGGCATGGAAGGTACCATGACCCTGACCGGCCCTAGCGGGCGAATTCATGTCCTGAAACGCTTTATGGAAGAGTGCGAAACCCATTCAAACGGCTGTTATTGCGGACTTGACTTTGGAACATTAGCGATTGCGGAGCGCGATCTTATGGCTGAACGTCTTTTGGCGGGAGGTGGAGATCCTGATCCATTGGCAGTTCGCGCTGCTGCCCCGCCTATTGATAGTCGTTTTACCCCTGAGCAGATTGGGCGGATTGTCTGGACTTCATTTGTAGCACCACCTTATGCCGGAGAGGTGATGCCACTCACGCCTGCCGGAAACACCCGTAACTGGCATGTCAATCGGATTGCGCCGGAGCTTTCGGCGGACAGCCTGGTTGTTCGCCGCCGCAGGGAAGGCCTGTTGGGTGGTTTCCTGCCTATCGTCGTCAAACAGTTTCCATTGGGGAAGGGGCGTTATTGGGAAGTCCTGACATTCGCGGATGTAGATCCAGTTATACCGCATCAAGTTCCAACGTGGACGCGGATGATGCTGATCGAGAATGGTGCGGTTGTGTGTGCCGTTTATGGTGCAAGCTACATCCCGTTCGGGCCGTTTCGACATGAGCCGAGCGCAGTGCAGTTCAATCAGGCTCTCGCACGTTGCGTTGAGGTCTGGCACGAAGTTCTGGACGGCACACTGTCGCCCGTTTTGCCAGACTCTGACTGGGCTGATTTTGCACGGCATGCCTTTGTCAAAGAGGCCATGGTGCGTCCTGACGGTATCTGGCCACGGTATGGGGTTGTTGATCGGGATTACGAAGGCTCGGAATATGACGGCTTTCAAGACATTTTCACCTCCTCGCTTCTGGCTAATTTGGAGTGGGGCCGTTTTGCCGTCGCACGAGCCATACTCGACAACCAGTTCACTGCATTCGTCGGCGATGACGGGTTGGTGGCGATGCGTGGCCCTGAAGTGGGGCAGACCGGCCTGACATTGTCGTTGGTTGCCCGCTATCTGCATCTGACTGGCGATGCCGCCATACTTCAGCATCATGCTGATCGTATTGCCGCCATGGCGGGTGTCCTGACGACACTGCACGATCAAGCCCTGACCCTGCCGCAAACGAACCCGGGATACGGACTGCTCCATGGATGGAGTGAGAGCGATGCGTGCCTGTTTCCTGATCCGTCGGTGTGGTGGAAGCCCTATTTTGGGAACTCAGCTATGGCTGTCCGGGGGTGGCGTGATCTTGCGGCTATTTGGTTGCGTATTCGGCCAGGCGAAGCTGCAAAAGCAGAGGATTGGAAGAGGCGGGCGGATTTATTATCGGTTCGGCTTGAGGGGGCTGTGAGGGCGTCGCTGTTTGAAGATCGTTCACCCCCTTATGTTCCCATTTTACCCGGCTCTCGAGAGACGTTTCGGGTGTCGCTTGCGCGGCACCAATACAGTGAGCAGCAATGGGCACATCGCGTTTACGCGGAAATGCTTCAGGCCGGTGTACTGCCAACGGATCTTGAAGTTGCGACGATTAATTCAATGCGGGCTTACGGCGCGACAGTCATGGGAGTTGTCGGGAACCTGGCGCCACCAAGTCGGGCGCAGAGGGATATTCTCGGCTTTATTTCTTACGGTTATGCGCAGGCGCTGTTACGGCAGGATCGGATTGAAGAGTACCTCCTGTTTCTCTACGCGCATCGCTATCATGTCCATACACGTGGAAGTTGGACGGCAGCAGAGGTGGCGGGTTTGAAAGGGGAGCTCGCACTGTTCTGCCTTCCGGCCCAGATGACGGTTCCAATTCTTCTGCGCTGGGCATTGGTCTATGAGGATGACGGAGAGGAGATTCTCCATCTTGCGCGGGCCATACCATATCGCTGGCTGTTGTCCGGCAAGGAAATAAGCGTGGAAAATGCCCCTACACGCTGGGGCAGACTGTCCATGGCACTGCGATATGAACCGGATCTAAGGCATATTTCGGTCAACATTTCTCTCCCGAAAACGGCACCGAGGGATGTTCGCCTTTATGTGCGCTTGCCATCAGGAATGAACTTCGCATCCCCTCAGGGAGAAGGCCTGAACGGTTGTGTCGTATCCGCCACATACGGCGTGAATATCAACGGAAAGCAGGGTGGCCAATACTCTTTCCAAGTGCCGATAATAAGAGCTCATCGATAAAAATTTCTATTAAAATGTTGTTTTGGAAAGATAATATAAGAAAGGGAAAGACCTTTCGTGATTTTGAATTTCGATTCACTTATCAAGAATTATCTGTTTCGAATCCGACATATATGTGTATACGATATAAGAAATCCAAAGGATAAGGTTCGTGTTGAAATGAGACAGGCGCACAGGCAAACCCTCACATTTTCAACGTCTATAGGACTGGTTTGCGCGACATTGTTCGCCACGGCTTCAGCCGAAACGGTCACAAAAAAGCATACAGGTCATCGTTCAAAGTCATCACAGCAGACATCGTCTGTGACGACTCATGCGAAGGCAATGCCTGTAACGGTCGTGCCGGTAGCCTCTACCGCTGCCTCTTCGGTTCAGATGTCAACAGCCGCGCGACGTCGGCTTTTTACCCCACGTTCTGCTGATGAATCTATTGTGGTTACGGGTTCTGCGCTTGCAACGCGTGCGGATTCCAACGCGAACCCGGTTCAGACGATTACAGCGAAGCAAATCACGTCTACGTCGGCAACCACGCTGGGGGACTATCTTCTGCGTTTGCCGTCAATTGGTTCGAGCGGAACTAACAATACGAATACCAATGGTGGTCTTGGCATGTCCTGTACGGACATCCGTAACCTTGGTCCTTCCCGTGTGTTGGTTCTGGTTGATGGAAAGCGTCAGGTTCCGACTTTCGGTAGTGGCTCTCAATGTGTTGATCTCAACTCGATACCTGTGGACCAGATTGAATCTGTTGAAATCCTCAAGGACGGTGGATCAGAACTTTACGGCGCAGATGCTGTATCCGGTGTTATTAACATTAAACTTCGGCACAATACAACCAAGGGTGATATTCTGATCCGTGGTGGTATCACTGATCATGGCGATGGTCAGATGGGGAAGATCTCTGGTTACAAGGGGTTCGACTTCGATCACGGCAAGGGTAACATCACGCTTTTCGGTTCATACATGACTCAGTCTGGTATTCGGCAGAAGACGCGTGACTGGGCTGCCAATCCATGGAACTCTGACGCAGAAGTTGGTGAGACCCCAACAATTGGCAGCTCTGTGACGACCAATACCCGCGTGATCGGCTCCAATTTTGATGTTGTCAGTAATGGCACGGGGGGAGGCAACAGCGGAGCGTTCCATAACTTCGCATCCTCCGACAGGTATAATTTTGCTTCTGACCAAATGCTAACGAACTCATTGCAGCAGGCTGTTCTCAGCGGTGACATGCATTACGAGGTTAACGAGCATTTCGATCTGTACTCGTCAATCCGGTATACACATAAAGACGCCATGAATACGCTGGCAGGCAATCCAGTTACCGGTGCAACCTATCCGTCTACGTTGTCTTCGGCCGTCACCCTGCCAGCTGCCAGTCCGTATAATATTTGGGGAGAAGATGTATCCCTATACCGGCGATTTAGTGACCTGGGTGAGCGCAAATATGAAGAAGCGTTTGATCAGTGGCAGTATACTGGTGGCTCCAAGGGTAAGATTGTCGGCAATTGGATGTATGACGTATCCATGTCGTATGGTCAGACGCTGGCGAAATTCTCAACCGAGAATATGACGAATTACGCGCATTATCTGCAGGAATTGGGGATCCAACAAGTAGATCCTTCTGACGCTAATAGTGCTGTGGTTTATAATCCATCAATCTGTCAGGCATCTGCTGGTTGTTCTCTGACAAACCCATTCGGCAAACTAACGTCGCAACAGGCAGACTATCTACGCTATACGCAAAATGATCACAGCACGTACCAGATGCGTGACTTTAATGCCCGCGTTCATAACAATCATCTGGTGCATATGCCGTGGCAGGGCGGCGGTGATTTCGGTATCGCCATGGGACTGGAACATCGCAGTGAACAGGCAAGTTATACGCCTGATGTTCTTGCTTCAAATGGAGACCTGGGCGGCGGAGCAACATATACTGGCGGCGGTTACAACGTAACGGAAGCCTATATTGAGGGTAACCTTCCGTTGCTTCATAATATGCCATTCGCACATGATTTGAGTGTTGATGCTCAAGGGCGTTGGTCTGATTACAATACGTTTGGAACCGCTTATAACTGGAAGACCAGCATCAACTGGGCCCCAGTGCGAGATATCCGCTTTCGCGCAACGCTTGGTACGTCTTTCCGCGCACCGACCATGACCGAGCTTTATGGCGGCCATTCGATTAGCTACAATTCGGGTAACGACCCTTGTGCTCAAGCAAGCAGTTACGGATCGCTCAGTGCGAATGTTGTTGCGACTTGTGCAAAGCAGGGCGTCAACACTGCGACTTTCGTTAATGCTAATTCAAGTCAAATCCCGACGTTGGTAGGTGGTAACTCCGCTCTGAAACCAGAGGAAGGCCGTACATATACGTTCGGTACGGTCATAACACCTCGCTGGATTCCAAATCTTATGGTTTCCGTTGAGTACTGGCACTACACAATCAAGAATATGATTACCACTTTGCCGGTGCAATATATTGTTGATAGCTGCTATACGGGAACAAATACCGGGTGGTGTAGCAATGTCGCATCACGGAGTTCGGCAGGGCAGCTGACGCAAGTTGACGATCTTTATTCAAATGCAGGTGGTTTGAGGACTAATGGTCTAGATTTTGACCTGAATTACCGTATCCGCCTGTCACCGCATGATCACTTGAATTTGAGTAATAATTTTCAGCAACTGATTGGGTATCTTCAGCAGAACGAACCTGGTGGTACGTGGTATAACTATGCTGGGCGCCTGTTTTACCAAAGTGGCTATGGCATGCCGCGTGTTCGCGATTATGCTACTGCAACCTGGAGCCACAACAACTTCAGTCTTACTTATATGATGAGTTACACCGGTGGAATGCGCTTCAATGATGGTTCCAATGACCTGAGTTGCAAGGTCTATTCTTATTGCAAGGTTCCCGGTATTTTCGCACATGATGTGACCTTGAACTACAACACTAAGAATTGGCAGTTCGAGGTTGGGGTTAATAATATTCTCGATAAGAAGCCTCCATTTGTGCCCGATGGTGCAACCAATACCGCATTGTCGATGTATAGCGAGGAAATCATAGGGCGTTATGTTTTTGCTCAGATTGGACGTAGTTTTTGAATAAAGAAAGGCCGCCAAAGTTTATGCTTTGGTGGCTTTTTTTATCTTTGTTGGGTCCATTGTCTGGGGCCGTATCCTGTCGAGGATGGGGTCGTACGCCGACTGTCGCTTTCTTTTTCAAGACACACCGTACGGCTTGAGGTTTGTGGTTAAAAAGGTAGATTCCGAACGTTTATTGACCGTGCCACGCTCTTTCATGTGCCTGCCAACGGCTCTCAGAACCGGATTATGGCATCAAGATACATATCCGGCCTGGAACATGACATGGCAGAGAGACCCCGTTCCCCTGGAGTGACACGTTTCTTGCGCATCGCGCGCCTCTCATGCGCCGTTTGTGTAAGTCTGGCCGTCGCAGCGGCTCCGCTTGCTGTCATGCAGCCGAGTTCTGGGGTTTCTGGGATGACGCCTTCAATCCGGTGTTAGATCTCGCTGACCTACCTCTCAAGAAATGCTTTGAGACTACTATCCATATCCTCCAATTCAGTGCTCAAACACTGCTTTCGACGCGCTTAATCTTGGCAGAGAGAGTTACCATCTGAACTCTGCGAACCGTCGTTGCACAGAGAATCTGGAGGTTTTCATTGCGAAGTGTTCGCCCTACTTCTGGGCGCACAACCATAAAGCGTGCAATCAGTGTCGCGTCGATCTGCCAGGCCGGATAGCGCGCTTCTCGTGGTGAGGATTCTGGCAGAACGAGGACAGCATGGGCCTGTTCCAAATCATGCAGGGCTGAGACAGTCAGACCAAGACGATGGGCAAAAAACCTCTCCCGTCAGCATGTCCGGCCCTGACAGAATGGTGGCTGTCAGGTGACGACCCCGTTCTTCTGCGCGGGCGAAAGCCTCACTTCGTGTTCGTGGCCTATCTGTCATGAATGCTGTCTTTTTGTCTTTCAGGGAGAGAGGAGAGCGATCCCATCGTGGGGCGCGCGGAAGATCTACTGTATCATTCGGCCCGCTTGTATGCATTCGGTGCGGAGGGCCCTAAAAATACGGGACATCGTCGTCCAAATGGGATATACATGACATATATCCATTGGGGGATAGCCGATGCTGACCCGTACGACACTCTTTCTATCCAACCGATCGCAGGCGGTGCGTCTGCCGAAGATGGTCGCCTTCGGGGAACAGGTGCGTGACGTGGTCATCGTGTCCGAAGGTTCCCGGCGGATCATTGCTCCGGCCGATGCGGCGTGGGATGATTTCTTTGCGGCCCCCGGGGTCGATCTGGGGGAGCGGAACCAGCCAGCCATGCAGGAACGCGAGGCGCTCTGAATGCTGCGTTATCTGCTGGATACGAACCTCTGTATCCGGGTGTTGCGGCATCGACCACAGGGGCTGCGTCCGAGATTCAACAACTGTGCGGAGGAACTCTGCATTTCGGACGTGGTTCTGTATGAGCTGCTTTATGGCGCGGAGCGCTCGTCTGATCCTGTGCGCATCAGACGCGAGGTTGAGCACTTCGCGGCAAGGCTGGCAGTTCTGCCATTCGACAGTGAAGCGGCTGCCCATACGGCGGATATTCGGGCTGCTCTTGAACGGAATGGCCGTATCATAGGTCCATATGATCTCATGGTTGCCGGGCATGCCCGGAGCAGGGGGCTGATTGTGGTGACCGGGAACCTTCGGGAATTCCAGCGGGTGGAGGGTCTTCGAACGGAGGACTGGCTGACTGACACGGTCTGACCGCGAAAGGCTTGGCGAGACAGAATATTGATAAAAAGATTGTTTATCAATCGATTATGTCATGCAGCGAGCCTCTCTACGAACCCGCTGACAAGCAGCAGTTTTCTTCGGTTGCAGGCCCCCGCAACCACTTGCAGTTTCTGAAACCCCGCTAAGTCAACAGCTTAGCGGGGCTTTGCTATGCGTGAACCGAGGGCATATTTTGGGAAACTGTTTAATTTCAGGTATTTAGGGGAAGTGGGTTCAAATCGGGGGTATCCTACCGCGCAACCACTTGCGATTATCCTCATTGACGTAAGACGCTGTTACAATCAGGTTCAGAAGAGAATGTAATTTTAGCTTCCGGATTGATGACCGACCTTATTCGAGACCTTATCCTTCGCTGGCGGGATGATCCGGCAGGGACCTATCAGAGCTGGTTTTTATGGGATGAGCGCCTTAAGAACTTTCGCTCTATCCGCCGGGGCCTGCAGCAGGTCGTCGCCGAGATTGCTGATGGCACATTCGGGGTCGCCTATCGTGGCTCATCCCTGGAAACGGTTGTTCATTCGATTGCGGAGCAGCGTCAGATTTTCAAGGGTGCGGATCATGCGTTCCTGTGGAAGCCGAAGCTACGGATTCCCGATATCTATGAAAATCCTGCCAACCAGAAAGCATTCGGGCAGCTTCTTGATACCTGTCTGTGCTGCAATACCGAAGAGCATGTGGTCTCGGCCATTCATGCGATTGATGCCCGCAAGATAAAGGGACTGGGACCAGCCGTCGCCAATCTGCTGTATTTCCTGCACCCCACAATCATGCCGCCTTTCAATACGGCGATCGTGAAGGGCTATAATGCCCTGACCGGATCAAAGGTGAAACTGGGGCGATGGGAGGAATATCTTGCCATGCGGCAGGGTATCCTGAAGCTGAATGCGACCCATCGTTCGCTGCTTTCCAATGATCTGGGCGCTATCGGAGGACTGCTATTTGATCTCGGAAGCGGACGCTATACAGCGCCGCCTCTTGAGGATGACGAAACAGCGCGAAAACTCTGGGAAGCCGATCTTCATCAGGTGAGGGAGCAAAGCGCAAAAGAAGCCCGGATACTCGCAGCGGAGAGGGAAACGGATCATACCCATACCGAAATTCAGGGTTGGCTTCGCGATCTGGGGCTTTCCTTGGGTTACGATGTCTGGATTGCGGCCAATGATCGCAGTCGTCCATGGCGGGACGGCAAGCTGGGGGATGGCTGCCTGTCGGTGTTGCCTGGGTTCACAACGGAAACGCAAGGGGCGCAATCCGTGCGGCTGATCGATGTTCTGTGGCTGGACCAGGAAAGCCACAGGATTGTGGCAGCATTCGAAGTCGAGCATTCAACGACCATTTATTCCGGCATCGTGCGGATGCTGGATCTTGCTCTCGGGTCAGAGGCGCAGGCCCTGGAGGGACTGTTCCTTGTCGCGCCGGACAAGCGGGAAGTTGATGTGCGGGAACAGTTGCGGCGGCCTGCCTTCAGCAGGATTGCCGATCTGAAAGTCCGGTATCTGCCTTATGGGGCGCTTGAGAAAGACCGCGAGGCAATCAGGCGCTTTGGTCACGGACTGAAGCCTATTCAGGAAATATCTCATCTTCTGGAGGTAGTGCAATAAAATTACAAATAAGCCATGTGAAGGCAGTATATAAAATAGCATGAGGGTGCTTTTTATTATCAGTGTGTAATTTATCAAAAGAGAGTTTAGGAGAGCGTAATGAGCATAGTTCTTAAAAAAAATGGTCAATTTTACAAAAAATTCAAAGAAGAAAACCCAAAATTCAGCAAAGAAACTTTTCGTTGTGCAGAAGATGCGGTTGAGGCACTTTTAAATAAATCCACAACATCTGATCGACCAGGAATGCTTCTTGGTAAAGTTCAAAGTGGAAAAACGCGTACTTTTATTAGTGTTCTCGCACTGGCGTTCGACAATGGTTTTGATATTGCTATTGTTCTGAGCAAAAATTCTAAAGCATTAATTCAGCAGACTTATAAACGATTACGTAAAGATTTTGAGACTTTTGTTGATGAAAAAGAACTCGAAATATACGATATCATGAGTGCCCCCAGAAAATTTAGCAAGTTTGAGCTGGAGTCAAAATTAATATTTGTTGCCAAAAAGCAAGATGATAACTTGCAACGTTTGATTGATTTGTTCGGACTCCATAAGAGTATGGCTGATAAGAGGGTAATTATTGTTGATGATGAGGCCGATAGTGCATCAATAGGTTACTCAAGAAAAGGAGATATCAAAAATGCAAACAAGATCGCAATGCAAATTAGTGAACTACGCTCTTTAATTTCTCAAGTCTCTTTTCTTCAGGTTACAGCAACTCCATACTCACTATATTTGCAGCCAGCAGAGGTAGAAGTTAGCAACGTGCTTGAATTCAAGCCCGTGCGGCCCGTTTTTACAAAGCTAGTTCCTGTACCGAATGAGTATGTGGGCGGTGATACGTATTTTGGTGAACTATCTCGGAGCGCGGATGACACGCTGGAAAGCCTTATTCATTATCGCGTGGATCACTATGAATTCGATCGTCTAAAAAAATTTGATGGACGCGTATTTAAACTAGAGGATTCTTTGGTTTCTCCAAAAATTGAAGGTTACCGCACAGCACTGATCACATTTATCGTCGGGAGTTGTATCCAGCGGATTAATGGCAGCAATGCCGGTAAAAATTCGAAGAAACTACTTTATTCCTTTCTGCTACATTCAGAGGCTGGAAAGAGTGCCCATGACTGGCAGGAACAGTTGACCAATGAACTTGTCCGACAACTCGTACAGGCCGCTAAGACCGGAAACGTGGTATTGCGGGACTTGATACAAACCTCATATGATGATTTGTCGCGTTCACTTAAATTAGATGATAAGCCCATACCAAGTTTTGAAGATGTATTCCGTGAGGTAGTTAAAGCACTTTCCGATGATTATATAACTATAACTAAGGTTAATTCGGAAGAAAATGTCATCGATATGCTTGATGATGCCGGACAACTTAAGCTTCGAAGTCCGTTGAATATCTTCTTGGGAGGCCAGGTTCTTGATCGCGGCATTACTTTGACTAATCTAATAGGCTTTTATTATGGACGTCGTCCTAATAGATTCCAGCAAGATACGGTGCTACAGCATTCGCGTATGTACGGATATCGCCGGGATAATTTGGCCGTTACGAGATTTTACACTTCGCAGTCAATTCGTGCAGCTATGCAGCAAATGGAAGAATTTGATTCTACGTTACGTAAGGCTATTGAAACAGGTGCTGACAAGTCGGTGCAGTTTATCCGGCAAGGAAAGGACGGTACGATCGTACCATGTAGTCCTAATAAAATTTTAGTTTCTACTACGCAAACATTACGTCCGTACAAGCGTCTACTTCCGATAGGCTTCCAAACTGGTTATCGTACTGGCGTCAAAGGCATTGGCAAAACTATCGAACATTTAGATGCCGAGGTGGAGAAAATCGTGCAATTCGGTGCACCTAAGCCAGTACTGGTCTCGGTAGAGGTGGCGCAGGGATTGCTACGTCAGATAGCATCTACATTGCTGTTCGAGGATGCAGATGACGTGTCTCCATTTGATTGGGAAGCCGCATGCGCTGCGATCGCTCATTTGAGCGCTCAGAACCCTGAAAAAAAACAGCGGGGAAAAATATGGTTATGGGCAGCCACAGGACGTAATTCGGCGCGTCTGGCAAGCTCCAGTTCGCACGCAAAGTATATTGAAACTCCAGACTCAGAGAAAACAGAAGGTCGACTTGCTAAGACTTACGCCATTGATACTCCAATTCTGTTTTTGTTGCGGCAGGAGGGAAAGGCCGACAAAGGCTGGCGAGACACGCCATTTTATTGGCCTGTGATCCGTGCGCAGGCTAATACGCCAACCGCGATCTTTGCTACCGATACCGTCGGCTAGAGCAGATGCCGTTTGAATACGTGTATTCAAACAGGTGAAAATGCCCGTAAAAGTAATAAACGAGAGCATTTTCACCGAACCGGTTTTCGGCAGAAATGCTCTTGATATGGCGGTGGAATTTAAGAAAGGGGTGCATGATTTAGAAAACGGGTTATGCATAGGCATTGAAAATTCGATTAAAGCAAGCATCTAAAATTGATTGGTTTTCAAATTGGGATTGTCGCAATTTGAGAATTAATCCTGCCCCCGCAACCACTGAATCCCACATTGATGTTTTTGCAAGTCCTGACAAGGACTTGCTCGATTTCGTATCCCTCTGGTTCACGAATCTCAGCAGCGTTCCAAGCTCGCCGTAGAGCGTCGCGAAGATTTCGCCGCGCTTGTCACCCGGCGACAGGACGATCTTCTCCACCAGCGCACGGACAGCCTCGGACGCCTCAGCCCGGTCTTCCGGCTGGTTCAAGCTCTCCGTCAGGCGCTCTACCTTCTTCCTGAAGATCGCCGAAACGTTTGGATGGATGTCTAGAACGTCCTCCAGTTCGGATGAGAGCAGGGCGTCGAGTTCCACCTTGCGGGCTTCGAGCGCATCCAGCTCCGCTTTCATGGAGGGGTGAAACATCCCTTCCTTGATGGCCTCGACGATGCCCCGGATACCCTTCTCGACCTTTGCCAGTTCGGTCTTCCATCCGGCGCTGTTGGCGCGGCGCTCGTGGTTCAGGCGATTGGTCTCCTCGGCATAGCACTACTTTGGCAGAAGTAAGATTTTTAGGATTCCCATGTTGCTGATTGCGTGATTCATGGGGAGCCAGCTTTGACGGAGGCTGGTATTGGAAGAAGACTGGCAAGCGGATCTTGAGCAATGGCTCGTCCCGTATCTGGAAGGTCT
>NZ_JACSIQ010000130.1:0-663 GCF_018812105.1 Gluconobacter sp. P1D12_c | reverse complement strand
GTCCGATCCGTTTCATTCCGCCTTCCTGGCACAGCTTTGTCAGGCCAGAGGGAACAGTCATACGACAGGCTTACGAACTCTGTGTTCTGACCCAGCTGCGCGAGCGTCTGCGTGCCGGAGACATCTGGGTAACGGAAAGTCGCCAATACCGCGCATTCGMCACCTACCTTCTTCCGGAAGCCACGTTTGCAGCGATGCGCGCGCAAGGACCGTTGCCTCTGGCGATCAATGCTACGGCTGACACGTTCCTTTCTCAACGGCGTGCAGTGCTGGAAACCGCGCTGAACCGGGTGACGGCTCTTGCCAGGAAGGGCGAGTTGTCACAGGTCCGGCTTGATGCACATGGTCTTGTGATTTCGCCTCTGAAAGCAATTACACCCCCTGCTGTGGAAGAGTTGAGGCGGGCGGCTTACGACCGGCTGCCACGCATCAAGATTACTGATCTTCTGCTGGAAGTGGACCGCTGGATCAGCTTCACCGACTGCTTTACCCATCGCCGTTCCAGCCGTGTCGCGGATGACAAAAACGCCCTGCTGACGGTGATCCTGGCGGATGGGATTAATCTTGGTCTGACACGCATGGCCGACACCTGTCAGGGTGCCACCCTGCGCCAGTGGGCGCATCTGCCTGACTGGCATATCCGCGAGGCCGGATACGCCGAAG
>NZ_JACSIQ010000129.1:0-663 GCF_018812105.1 Gluconobacter sp. P1D12_c | reverse complement strand
GCACAGCTTTGTCAGGCCAGAGGGAACAGTCATACGACAGGCTTACGAACTCTGTGTTCTGACCCAGCTGCGCGAGCGTCTGCGTGCCGGAGACATCTGGGTAACGGAAAGTCGCCAATACCGCGCATTCGACACCTACCTTCTTCCGGAAGCCACGTTTGCAGCGATGCGCGCGCAAGGACCGTTGCCTCTGGCGATCAATGCTACGGCTGACACGTTCCTTTCTCAACGGCGTGCAGTGCTGGAAACCGCGCTGAACCGGGTGACGGCTCTTGCCAGGAAGGGCGAGTTGTCACAGGTCCGGCTTGATGCACATGGTCTTGTGATTTCGCCTCTGAAAGCAATTACACCCCCTGCTGTGGAAGAGTTGAGGCGGGCGGCTTACGACCGGCTGCCACGCATCAAGATTACTGATCTTCTGCTGGAAGTGGACCGCTGGATCAGCTTCACCGACTGCTTTACCCATCGCCGTTCCAGCCGTGTCGCGGATGACAAAAACGCCCTGCTGACGGTGATCCTGGCGGATGGGATTAATCTTGGTCTGACACGCATGGCCGACACCTGTCAGGGTGCCACCCTGCGCCAGTTGGCGCATCTGCATGACTGGCATATCAGCGAGGCCGGATACGCCGAAGCCCTTGGCCGTATGGTTGCAGCCCATCG
>NZ_JACSIQ010000128.1:0-664 GCF_018812105.1 Gluconobacter sp. P1D12_c | reverse complement strand
ATCGTCCTGCCGCTTYGCTTTCGTGAACTTCAGCGTCCASCGCGCATGCCTGTCCTTGTGSGACAGCTTTGACGGCTTGTCCTGCCAGTCTTCGGGAATACGGCCTGCCCGGAGATCGGCTTTCTCGGCGTTCGTGTTGCGCTGCTTTGGAGCCGCCACCAGCGTTGCATCCAGGATCTGGCCCGACATCGGCAGATAGCCGGCGTGCCGCAGGGTCGCGTCAAAACGGTTGAACAGACCCTCGATCGCTCCCACCTGCGTCAGGCGCTCACGGAACAGCCAGAGTGTTTTGGCATCAGGAACACGATCTGAAAGCCCCAGCCCAAGGAAGCGCATGAACGACAGGCGATCGTTGATCAGATATTCCGTCCGCTCATCAGACAAATTGTTCAACGTCTGGATCACCAGGATCTTGAACATCAGCACCGGATCAAATGGCGGTCGCCCGCCCTTACTCCCATCTGAATAGGCCAAAGCCTGCTCCAGATCAGGGCGGAACACTTCAAAATCCACAATCCGGGAAAGCGCTTCGAGCTGATCGCCAAGCCCGCTCAATCGAGTAAGCCGCTCTTCAACATCAAAGAAACCAAGCTGCTTCATAGCGTCATTCCCTCAGTCAGAACCGGACGAATGGAATCACAGAGCAGACCTCAAAACCAGGGGG
>NZ_JACSIQ010000127.1:0-665 GCF_018812105.1 Gluconobacter sp. P1D12_c | reverse complement strand
GGACCGTCTGAGAATGGGTGTGAGTCATATTCTCGGATAGGTTTTTATGAGCTTCTTCGTCGCAACAGTGGGAACAAGGTTGATGTGTTTAAACATCTTGAACGCATTGGCAGGGATGAGGCCATAAGGCTTCAATCTGATCGCATTGCTGACAGGCTTGAAGGTCTGGGGATTCCGTCTAGGCGTAAGAAGCAGGATGGCACCTTTTTCAAGGTGGGTTTGCTGTCTGGATTAGCTAAGCAGATGGATGAACAGTTTAGGCATATCATGTTCATTCCTGCTGTTGCTGTTGCTGAGCGTCGCCAGTTGAGGAATGAGCTGACCTATTGGATTGATAACATTCTCCCGAATAAGGGGAAGTATCTGCGGTACATGGTTATCACCTGCGGTGAGAACGTCCGCATATATGATGACCTCAAGGCGGAGCATAGGAAATGGACACGCAAGCTCTCTGATTGCTTCCGTTGGCTCAATCAAAAATATGGTTCAAATCTGTATTTCAGGGGGACTGAGTTCACTCATAATGAGGATCATGAAACCCTTAACATGCATATGAATATCCTCTTTGATCTGCCGTATTTGAAGGGGAACGGCTGGCAGGATTTTCTTGCTGATGTTCGTGAGAGGATGTCGTGCATTGTTAAGGATGCGGGAACTCTTGAGTC
>NZ_JACSIQ010000126.1:0-666 GCF_018812105.1 Gluconobacter sp. P1D12_c | reverse complement strand
AGCTTTTGCAGCATCAACACGCTTTGCAACAGCACGACCATCAGCCAGAGCAATAGCTAAAGCCTTGGCTTGTTGCTTCTCCTGGTTCCACTGGTCCCGAGTTAAACGCCTACGACCTGGACCAATACGAGTTAAGCCAGAAGGCTTCCCGACCTTATCCCAATAACTGTCCTGCCAATCTCTAAACGATTGCTTATAGGCTTCATTTTGTTCCTTTGGAGATAMCCCATCCGCCTTGGCCTTCTGCTTTGCACTATCCCCAGGATGTAAGCTGATCGCCTTCAAATCATCAGGAACGATGAAAGCATGAAGATGAGGAAAAGCCTCATCATCATGCCTGATGACTGTCTTCAACTGGTCCCCATACGTGTCCTGCAACCACTTGACCGACCGAGCTTGCCAACGCTTACAATCGGCATCCATCTCACCTGGCCAAGACAGAACAATGCACGCCATAGTATTTTGAGTGCTTCTGATTTTCCTGCTCTTGCCATTCTTCTGAACATCAACAGCACCATCGCAAGCCTGCTCATGCTCACGCTCAAGAGCTTCTAAATCCTGACCAAAAACGAGAACCGGCTTGCCTGGATTTTCAACATGCAAACAGGCATCCGGATTTCTCCGGGTAGCCTCATCTATAGTCTCTTTAATATTCCACTTCTTAGA
>NZ_JACSIQ010000125.1:0-667 GCF_018812105.1 Gluconobacter sp. P1D12_c | reverse complement strand
GGAGGCGTATTTGGGGTCACGACACGAAAGTGTATTTTACGTACGCTTAGGGTGAACACCTACAGAACCGCCAGCATTGGGGTTCAAGCGACAAGCAGGGATGCAGGCACCCGAAGCGGACGTAACGCGCCCGCTTCGGGCTGCTCATCGACATTCCAGCGATAGTCCCCTGTCAGAGAGATATGCTCCCAGCCGAGGGGTGCAATATGCCGCGCCAGGTCATCGGAAATGCCGAGCGTTGCGATGGCAGACTGAAGATAGCGCGTATTCCATAGGATAACCGCTGCCACCAGCAGGTTTAAACCTGACGCTCGATAAGCCTGATTTTCAAAACGCCGATCCCGCAGTTCACCAAGCTGGTTGAAGAAGAGCGCCCGAGCCAGCGCATTCCGGGCTTCTCCCTTGTTGAGCCCTGCCTGGGTTCGCCTGCGCAAATCCAGATCCTGTATCCAGTCGAGCATGAAAACCGACCGCTCGATCCGGCCAACTTCACGCAAGGCCACAGCCAGACCATTCTGACGGGGATAAGATCCGAGCTTCCGCAGCATGGCCGAGGCCGTCACGGTTCCACTCCGAATGGATGTGACCAGACGCAGCAGGTCGTCCCAGTKGGCCGCAACATGATCGGTATTGATCGGGTCACCGGCCATTCCACTCAGGAGATCAC
>NZ_JACSIQ010000124.1:0-669 GCF_018812105.1 Gluconobacter sp. P1D12_c | reverse complement strand
GTATTTTGGCATGCAATATGGAATCGTTCGTTAGTTTTCATAATTTTCCTCCTTCTATAACTTCAAGATTAAATCCCGGCTTTGGTATTGTAGAAAGTTCTTCTTGTGTAGCACGACTACCTACTTCAGCAACGTGGCGGTTCATGTAGTAGCGGACAAGACCCGGCCCTCGCATACCGGCTACCTTTTCGCGCTCGGAGAAAATCGCACCGAACTTCACCAGTTCATTCATGATGGCTGTAACTTCGTTGACCCGAATTCCGACTTTTTCGGCGAKTTCTTCGCGGGTTAGCATGATCTGTCCGGTATGTGGGAACAGGTGGTCGAACAAGAGCGTCCAGACGTCCACGGCCTTCATTGGACGTTTACTGTTCTTCATTAGCCACAAGGTGACAGCACGGTTCTGTGCGGGACGGATCATAACAAACGGCTCCGTTGTTCCGGGGGCTGGGGTAGTAATGCGTTGAACGGTGACCATGACCCGGCCAAGGGCATCATGGTCAAAATCGGGATTGTCAAAAAACGGCAAAAGGGCTTGGCGAACCTGTTCGGCCTGATCTTCACGAAGCCGATCTTTTGGGGTCTTGAGACGGGTCATGTTCCGCATGTGGGAAACCTCTGTATGAGTGCCGAATAGGTCGCACACTGTGCGACTTTATGGTCGCACAG
>NZ_JACSIQ010000123.1:0-676 GCF_018812105.1 Gluconobacter sp. P1D12_c | reverse complement strand
CAACCATACGGCCAAGGGCTTCGGCGTATCCGGCCTCGCTGATATGCCAGTCATGCAGATGCGCCAACTGGCGCAGGGTGGCACCCTGACAGGTGTCGGCCATGCGTGTCAGACCAAGATTAATCCCATCCGCCAGGATCACCGTCAGCAGGGCGTTTTTGTCATCCGCGACACGGCTGGAACGGCGATGGGTAAAGCAGTCGGTGAAGCTGATCCAGCGGTCCACTTCCAGCAGAAGATCAGTAATCTTGATGCGTGGCAGCCGGTCGTAAGCCGCCCGCCTCAACTCTTCCACAGCAGGGGGTGTAATTGCTTTCAGAGGCGAAATCACAAGACCATGTGCATCAAGCCGGACCTGTGACAACTCGCCCTTCCTGGCAAGAGCCGTCACCCGGTTCAGCGCGGTTTCCAGCACTGCACGCCGTTGAGAAAGGAACGTGTCAGCCGTAGCATTGATCGCCAGAGGCAACGGTCCTTGCGCGCGCATCGCTGCAAACGTGGCTTCCGGAAGAAGGTAGGTGTCGAATGCGCGGTATTGGCGACTTTCCGTTACCCAGATGTCTCCGGCACGCAGACGCTCGCGCAGCTGGGTCAGAACACAGAGTTCGTAAGCCTGTCGTATGACTGTTCCCTCTGGCCTGACAAAGCTGTGCCAGGAAGGCGGAATGAAACGGAT
>NZ_JACSIQ010000122.1:0-678 GCF_018812105.1 Gluconobacter sp. P1D12_c | reverse complement strand
TTTCACCAGATTCCAGCACCCGTCCCGGCCAGCGCATGTAGAGCATGACCATCGTGAAACCCAATCGGGAGGTTTCTCCGCGGCGGGTTGCGATCAGATCGAAGTCATCCTGGCTGAGTGTAAAATGTCTCGTGATCTCGCGATCATCGACAGAAGGCTCGTAATGTCGGGCGAGAGCTTCACGGGTCAGAAGACGGCGCCGCGCCATGATCGGATGTCTCCTTCATGTGTCCGGAAGGGGATCGTTGGACGGACTGTCCCGGACAAGTGCAACACGTCATGGAATACAGCCGTGTGCTGTGTCTCATAAA
The DNA here is from genome assembly GCF_018812105.1 of Gluconobacter sp. P1D12_c. NCBI lineage: Bacteria > Pseudomonadati > Pseudomonadota > Alphaproteobacteria > Acetobacterales > Acetobacteraceae > Gluconobacter > Gluconobacter sp. P1D12_c. The sequence continues at coordinate 367 of NZ_JACSIQ010000122.1, read as the reverse complement.
GGTGGTACCATATGTTTTGCAGTCATGGGGCCTTATACGTTACACTTTCCCGTATGACACACATAATGATCGGCTATGCCCGCTGCTCGACGGACAAACAGGATCTCGCGGCCCAGCATCAGGAACTGCTCAAACTCGGTGTTTCTGCCGATCGTATTTACACCGACAAGGGCTTCACCGGCACGAACCGGGAAAGGGCCGGCCTTGACCAGGCACTGGCGGCTGTTCGTAGTGGCGATACTTTGGTCGTACCAAAGCTTGATCGACTGGCCCGCTCTGTCCCTGATGCACGGCTTATTGGCGACAGCCTGGCATCCCGTGGCGTGAAGCTTCAACTTGGGAACAGTATTCACGATCCGTCTGACCC
>NZ_JACSIQ010000121.1:0-679 GCF_018812105.1 Gluconobacter sp. P1D12_c | reverse complement strand
TAAAGCAGGGGATATGGTTTTTTAAGATTCAACGAATATTTGAACGATGACGAGGATGATTTTTGTTACGAGTGTGTTTTTGTTAATGACAATAAAGATGAGATACGCCTTTGGGTTAAAGATTTAGAAGAATGTGACAAGGATGGTTTGTATTCGAGTATCGATAATTTAGATTTGGAAAATTGTACGTCTGATGATTTTAAAAGAAGACTCTCAACGATTTGCGAGATATTTTTTGGATCGTTGTCATGAGTTATCTATACGCACAATTTGAGATGCTGAGTCGTAAAGTGCTTGTAAAGCCTTCCGACAAGGCAACGAAGTCTAAGAAGTGGAATATTAAAGAGACTATAGATGAGGCTACCCGGAGAAATCCGGATGCCTGTTTGCATGTTGAAAATCCAGGCAAGCCGGTTCTCGTTTTTGGTCAGGATTTAGAAGCTCTTGAGCGTGAGCATGAGCAGGCTTGCGATGGTGCTGTTGATGTTCAGAAGAATGGCAAGAGCAGGAAAATCAGAAGCACTCAAAATACTATGGCGTGCATTGTTCTGTCTTGGCCAGGTGAGATGGATGCCGATTGTAAGCGTTGGCAAGCTCGGTCGGTCAAGTGGTTGCAGGACACGTATGGGGACCAGTTGAAGACAGTCATCAGGCATGATGATGAGGCTTTTCCTCATCT